>JAMDDG010000285.1 GCA_023488865.1 Bacteroidota bacterium
AACCGGTGCTTTACTATCCGCTTGATTCGTGGTTTATCCGCTCTACGGCCGTCCGGGACGAGATGATCGACCTCAACAAGACCATCAACTGGAAACCACAGTCGACGGGCACCGGCCGTTTTGGCAATTGGCTGGAGAACCTTGTCGACTGGAACCTTTCCCGCTCCAGGTTTTGGGGAACCCCGCTGCCTATCTGGCGTACCGAAGACGGATCGGAAGAGTTGTGCATCGGTTCCGTTCAAGAGCTGATCACTGAAATTGAAAAATCGGTAGCTGCCGGTTTTATGTCTGTCAACCCATACAAAGATTTTGTTGTAGGCGACAACTCCAAAGAAAATTATGATAAGATAGACCTGCACCGCCCGTTCGTGGATGACATTGTGTTGGTTTCCCCGAAAGGGGCAAAAACGGTGCGTGAACTTGACCTGATCGATGTTTGGTTTGATTCGGGAGCGATGCCTTTTGCCCAGTTTCATTATCCTTTCGAAAACAAGGAAGAGTTTGACAGCCTATTCCCAGCCGACTTCGTCGCTGAAGGGGTCGACCAGACCCGTGGCTGGTTCTTTACGCTCCACGCCATCGCTACCATGGCCAAAGGCTCTGTCGCTTTTAAAAATATTGTCTCCAACGGATTGGTTTTGGACGCAGCCGGCAATAAAATGTCTAAACGTCTCGGCAACGCTGTTGATCCGTTCATTACCATTGAAAAATATGGTTCCGACCCGGTGCGCTGGTACATGATCACCAATTCGCAGCCGTGGGACAACTTGAAATTTGATCTGGGCGGCGTGGATGAAGTGCGCCGTAAATTCTTCGGAACCCTGTACAACACCTATAGTTTCTTTGCGCTCTATGCCAACGTGGATGGTTTCACCTACCAGGAAGCCGAAGTGCCGCATTCGCAACGGCCCGAACTGGACCGCTGGATACTCTCGCTGCTGAACACCCTGGTGAAAGAGGTGACAGAAGCCTACGAAACTTATGAACCAACCAAAGCAGGCCGGGCTATTTCCGAGTTTGTGTCTGAAAACCTCTCCAACTGGTATGTCCGGTTGAGCAGAAAACGGTTCTGGGGTGGCGAATACGATGAAGACAAAGTTTCCGCTTACCAGACACTATACACAGCGCTCGAAACCATTGCCAAGCTGGCTGCGCCGATCGCGCCGTTTTACAGCGATCAGCTTTTCCGCGATCTGAACAAAGTATCGCACCGCGAGCAGGATCTCTCTGTCCACCTGACGAACTTCCCGGTTGCCGATGAGAAAATGGTTGATAAAGCGCTCGAAGAGAGGATGGAGATGGCCCAAAAAGCCTCTTCCATGGTACTTGGCCTTCGCCGGAAGGAAAAACTGAAGGTGCGCCAACCGTTGGCCAGAATTATTGTTCCGGTTTTAAACGAGACATTCCGCAAACAGTTCGAAGCAATCGAGAACATCGTCCTGACGGAAGTCAACGTGAAAGCAGTAGAATACCTTACCGATTCGTCAGGTATCATCAAAAAGAAGATCAAGCCCAACTTTAAAACTTTGGGGCCCAAATACAGCAAGCTGATGAAGCAGATTGCCGGTATGGTAGCTGCCATGGATCAGGCTCAGATTGCCTCTTTCGAAAGGGAGGGCTTCTTCGATTCGATCATCGAAGGAGAGGCCGTCAGACTGGTCCCCGAAGATGTGGAGATCCTGACGGAGGATATTCCCGGATGGCAGGTCGCCAGCGAGGGCAACCTCACGGTAGCGCTCGACATCCACGTTACACCGGAGCTGAAACTCGAAGGAATTGCACGCGAACTAATCAACCGGATTCAGAATCTCCGGAAGGAGAGCGGGTTTGAGGTAACAGACAAGATCGAACTGACGGTAGGCCGCCATCCGGACTTAACTGAAGCCCTGGAGAAATTTGGAGATTATATTTGCACCCAAACGCTGGCAGTAAAACTGAACCTCGTTGATACATCGGAGATGACTGCTGATCAACTTGTTGAGATAGAACCAGGATTAGAAACATTGATATCTGTAAAGAAATTTTAAGTGATTAACCGGGTGTGTTCATAAATTTTTATACCCGCTTGTATAAACAGGCCCGATATAGATTATATTTACATAAAAGTGCAACATTATGGCAGAGAAAACAAGATATTCAGACGAAGAACTCCAGGAGTTCAAGACATTGATCCTGGGCAAACTGGACAAAGCACGTCAGGATTACGAACTTTACAAAAACGCGATAACCCAGGGCGACGGTAACGATACGCAGGACACCTCTCCGACTTTCAAGGTATTGGAAGAGGGCGCCGCGACTTTATCCAAAGAGGAAGCCGGGAAATTGGCGCAACGTCAGCAGAAATTTATACAGCACCTCGAAGCTGCCCTGATCCGGATCGAGAACAAGACTTATGGCATCTGTCGTGAAACGGGAACACTGATCTCCAAAGAACGTCTTCGTGCCGTTCCCCATGCCACATTGTCGATTGACGCCAAAAATTCCCAACATTGATCACCGTCTAATTCTAACTAAACGTCTCTTCCGGTTGGTTTAAAACAATCGGAGAGGAATCATTTGCCCCTTCGCCTGAAATACACCATGAGCAATAAAACAAAATCCATACTCATCATTTTCTTGGTCCTGCTGGCCGACCAGATACTGAAGATCTTTATCAAGACCCATTTTATGTTAGGCGAAGAGGTTGTCATCGCCAAAAACTGGTTCATCATCCATTTTATCGAAAACAACGGGATGGCTTTCGGAATGGAATTTGGCAACAGCATCGGCAAATATTTTCTGAGCATCTTCCGGATGGCCGCCATTGGCGCACTGGTTTGGTACCTCACCAAACTCTGGAAGAAGGATGTGCCGTTCGGACTGATTGCCTGCTTTTCGCTGATATTGGCCGGGGCTGCCGGCAACCTGATCGACAGCGCTTTTTATGGATTGATCTTCAACGAAAGTCACGGACAGGTGGCAACACTTTTCCCTGCCGGCGGAGGTTACACCACTTTCTTGTTGGGGCGGGTGGTTGATATGTTCTATTTCCCGCTGATCGAAGGCCATTTCCCCACCTGGTTCCCGCTCTGGGGAGGACAGGAGTTTATCTTCTTCCGTCCTGTTTTTAACGTCGCCGACTCCTCCATCTCGGTAGGAATTGTGGCCATCTTCCTTTTCTACAGAAGTTATTTTGACGATAAGAAAGAGGCGGCGGTTGCCCCAACAGCTGTCGACGAAGTGAGTGAGAAGACTTCAGATGAACCTGTTGAACAGTGAGATAATTGTATTTCTAACTTAAGACTGTGAATTTTCTATAGGAATAATTTGCAATTTCAGGATGAAACGCTTTCTATATAAAGCTACCCCATTTTTCTACCAATCAAGAATCAATATCGTTTAATGAACTACCTCGCAGCAGAGCTGACGAGGTATCACTTGGAAGTTAGTTTGCAATGCGAAGCAGAGCTTCGGGGAACTAACCCCAAAGAGATTAGAACTCCGTAGGAGTTTCCCGTAAATAACCCCCAGTGCAACTGGGGGACAAGCAGGATAAAAATCTTCATAAACCCCAACGGGGTTTCCCAATAACAAGTTGTTGCAAACTTTTCATAAAATTGAAGGGCAACTCCTACGGAGTTTATTTTTAGGTGTGTCATTCTCGTCCTCCGGTTAAAACCGGAGGTTAATCACAG
>JAMDDG010000379.1 GCA_023488865.1 Bacteroidota bacterium
GGTGATTTTTGAACAAATAAATCGCCAGGTTCCGCATTTTCAAAAGCAAACAAAACCAAACTAACTGATTCTTTCAATGACATCATAAACCTGGTCATGTTTGGTTCGGTAATCGTGAGAGGTTTACCTTCTTTAATTTGTTTTATAAATAAGGGTATGATTGAACCTCGTGATGCCATTACATTCCCATATCGTGTTGCACAAATTACACCTTTATTGGTCTGAACTCTGGGATCTCTGGCCTTTGAAATAGCCAATTTCTCCATGATTGCTTTTGTCATACCCATTGTATTGATAGGATATACCGCTTTATCAGTACTTAAAACTACCACTTTTTTTACATTATTTCTGGCTGCTGCTTCCAATACATTTTCAGAACCAAGTATATTTGTTTTAACTGCCTGTAATGGAAAAAACTCGCAGGAAGGAACTTGCTTTAATGCCGCAGCCTGGAATAGAAAATCAACGCCTCTCATGGCAGAATTAATACTATCAAAATCCCGAACATCACCAATGATGAAATTGAGTTTGGCATCTTTATACTCAATCCTCATATCTTCCTGCTTCTTTTCATCACGGCTAAAGATTCGGATTTCTTTAATGTCTGAATATAAAAAGTGTTTTAGGACGGCATTCCCAAAAGAGCCTGTTCCTCCAGTGATCATTAATACTTTATTTTTGAACATGGGTTTAATTTTTTATTACACGAATTAAAACGAATTATACAAATTATTTTAATACTTCGATGATGCGCCTGCAAGCTTGTCCATCTCCATAAGGATTATTGGCTTTAGACATTTCTTTGTAACAGTCCGTATTATTGATTAACATTGAAACCTCACGGATTATCGCGGATTTATCTGTTCCAACAAGTTTTACAGTGCCAGCATCTAATGCTTCGGGGCGTTCGGTGGTGTCGCGCATTACCAAAACCGGTTTACCTAAACTAGGTGCTTCTTCCTGGATGCCACCCGAGTCGGTAAGTACAAGGTAGGAGAGATTCATAAGGTAAACGAAAGGGAGATAGTCGAGGGGTTCAATAAAATGTACGTTTGAATTGCACGAATTATTGCGAATTTCGCTAATATCACCGAATATTTGGTTAATGGCACTCCTAACATTGGGATTTAAATGCATTGGATATACAAAGTCTGTATCTGGATACTTAAATGCCAGCTCTTTAATCGCATTGCAAATATTTAAAAATCCTTCACCAAAATTCTCGCGGCGGTGCCCCGTTATAAGAACTAATTTTCTCGAATTATTAAGCGAATTGCACGAATTGTTCCATGCGATAAGTTTTTCTTGAGATAATCCAAAGTCAATAAGTTGTTTTGTAATTGTTTCGTTTAAGTTTGTGTCATTCGCGAGTTTATCGAGGACCCAATAAAGTGCATCGATTACCGTGTTGCCGGTAACATGAATGCTTTCTTCCGGTATATTTTCAAGCAGCAAATTTTGCTTGCTAAGTTGTGTTGGTGCAAAATTGTAAGTAGCAATCCGGCTGGTGATTTGGCGGTTCATTTCTTCGGGCCAGGGACTATAAATATTCTGGGTCCGTAACCCTGCTTCAATATGTCCAACGGGTATTTGCTGGTAGAATGCGGCCAATGCTGCAGCAGTAGATGTTGAGGTATCGCCATGAACCAACACTACATCGGGTTTGGCTTCTTTTAATACATCGCGCATTCCTAACAAAACCCGGGAGGTAACATCGTACAGGTCTTGTCCGGCTTTCATAATGTTTAAATCGTAATCAGGGGTAATTTCAAACAACTGCAATACCTGGTCGAGCATTTCGCGGTGTTGGGCTGTAACGCAAACTTTAGTATCGAATTGTTGAGGATATTTTTGAAATTCTTTGACAAGGGGGCACATTTTAATCGCTTCCGGGCGAGTGCCAAAGACAAGAAGGATCTTTTTCTTCATTTGATAAATTTAGATTTCACGAATTAAGACGAATTTCACGAACGAGAAATCTTTACTTTTTAAATATTCCTGCAAAATCAAGTATAACCTTATCTTCCCGATAGATTAGCGACTTGAATTCATTATGAGCAACTAAGAAGACAATAATATCAGCTTTTTCGTAAGCTTCCAAGTAGTTGGTGAGTTTAAAGACAGAATGCTCTTTGATATTTGGTTCTACTACCAGAAAATTATTTTGTTCACTTTGCATTACTTTTTGAGCAATGTATTTGGCAGGACTTTCACGGAGATCATCGATATCTGGTTTAAAGGATAGTCCCATTATGGCAGTAATTGGTTTATACCCATGCTTTAATTCAAACTCGAGCATCGCATTTTTTGTTTTTTCGGCACACCAGAAAGCTTTGTAGTTATTTATTTCACGGGCTTTTCCGATTAATTGCGATTCCATCGGATATTCAGCCGTGATAAAATAAGGATCAACTGCAATACAATGACCGCCAACACCCGCTCCCGGTTGAAGAATGTTAACACGTGGGTGTTTATTCGCTAAACGAATCAGTTCCCACACATTAATGCCGGCTTTATCACAAATCAGGGATAGTTCGTTTGCAAAGGCAATTTGTACATCACGTGAGGAGTTTTCGGTGAGTTTACACATCTCAGCTGTACGCGCATTGGTGCGGTGCAATTCTCCCTTTACAAATGTTTGATAAAATTCAACGGCTTTATCTGTTGAACGTTCATCAATTCCGCCAATAGAACGGTCGTTGTAAATCAATTCATGCAGTACATTTCCAGGCAACACCCTTTCAGGACAGTAAGCGATAAATATTTTATTTTTTAGTTCAGGTCTTTCTTTGGAAATCAGGTCCGCCATTTTTTCTGTAGTCCCAACGGGTGAAGTAGATTCTATGATAAAAGTATTGCCTTCCATCAGGAAAGGCAACACTGCTTTAGTCCCGGCTTCAACAAAAGAAATATCAGGTTCGTGGTTTCCTTTGAATGGAGTAGGTACGACAATCAAATGTACATCAGCTTCTATTGGTGTATGTGATGCCTCAAGATATCCTTTTTCAACACCTTCTTTCACAACGGCCTCTAATCCAGGTTCAATGATATGTATTTCACCTTTGTTGATAGTTTCTACTACTTTGGGATTTACATCAACTCCATGTACCTGGATTCCATGTTGCGCTACAACAGCTGCTGTTGGCAATCCTATGTATCCGAGGCCAATAAACTGAACAATCATATTATAACTAATTACACGAATTAAAACTAATTACACGAACGGGTTAATGATGATTTGTTAAACCTTATTTTTTCAAGCTAACCCCCTTAGTAGAAATAATGTGATCATTGAATCTAAACCTTATTACCTTATTATCTGAATTTTAGGTTTATCCTGAAATAAGGTAATAAGGTCAGGATCTCCATTCATTTGTTTTGCGCTACTAAGGTTGAAAAAATTGGAAATAAGGTTTTTAAAGCCTGTGTTATTACAACAGACCTTCAACTAAAATATCTTCATCTAAATCTACCCAATGAATTCCTTCCCCATCACCAATAAATCTCCATTTATTTCTTTGTTCACGAGTTGCATCCCGAAGTGATGGGAACCAGTTAATTGGAACCGTAAGTTCCCGCCCGTCATCTAAAATAAGATACATCTTTATATAGTTTGTCCATTTCAGGTTTTCCCGATAGTATTTTACCGCTACTTTAGTCCATCACAAAGGTT
>JAMDDG010000059.1 GCA_023488865.1 Bacteroidota bacterium
TCAATTCTTTCAAATTCTTCAAAATAGACCAACTCTGTCACATTATATCTGCTTGTAAATGCATTTTTGTAAAAACCGGTTTTATGCTGAATGACTCTTTTGCCAAGGTCACTTGTCACACCTACATAGATAACTGAGTGATTTTTATTGGTTAAAATGTAAACACATGCATCTTTCTTCATCATAAATAAATATAACCCAATTGAACGAGAAAGATGAAATTATTTATTTTTTTTAGATAGTGGTAATGCGGCAGGTTGCTTCGTCGTGCCGACTACCAATGACGGTGTTTTGGGAGGCATTGTAGCTAGGCGACAGATTGCTTCCCGCTCGTGCCTCGCGGTCGCAATGACGAAGCAATCTGCTGATTTACAGGTGATTAAAAATTGCACTCTTGCTCTTTTCTGATCGTAATGTTATCGTCTCACAACGGTTTAATGACAGAAGATAAAAAATCTGTCATTGGTAGGAGGTACGACGAAGCAATCTGCTGATAATTAAGTAAATATAAAATCTATCATTGGTAGTCGGCACGACGAAGCAATCTTACTGCTATACCACTTACAACCCAATATACTTCTTTAAAGAACAGCCTAATCCAAAATAATTATCCATTGTCAATTATCCCTTGTCAATTATTTGTAATATTGTTGTGCATAAGGTCTATTTGCCACTTAACACTCCACACGCCTGTTTATGATAGAACTGCCCAACATCCTGATTGTCGATGACATCCCATCCAACCTTACTTACCTGAGGATCGTCCTGAAGGGGATCGATGCGAATCTTATTGAAGCAGGATCCGGCAGGGAAGCATTGGAAAAAATTGAAGGGGCCCAGCTTTCCCTGGCAATCCTGGATGTGCAGATGGCCGGGATGAACGGCTACGAACTGGCCGTCAAAATCAATGAAAACCGGTTTACCGACAGCGTGCCGATCATCTTCTTAACCGCTGCTTTCCCAAACAACGAACAAATACTCACCGGGTACGAATCCGGCGCGGTCGATTACATCATCAAACCGCTCAACAAGAAAATACTGATCAGCAAAGTCAATATTTTCCTGCAACTTTTTCGTCAGAAACAGCTCATTGTTGAAAGCCGGGAGGAGCTCCGGCGTTCCGAATTAGAGGTGCAAAAAGGCAGGGAACAGATGCAAATGCTGAACCACCACCTGATCAATGCCCGCGAGGAGGAAAGGGCAGCCATATCGCTGATGATCCATGATGAACTGGGACAGGCTTTGACCGCGCTGAAAATTGACCTGAACTGGTTGCACAACAACGGGGGCAACGAACAGGTTCACAGTAAATTGGAAAAGATGATCGCTACGACCAATGACATCATCCGAAAGGTGCAGCGGATATCCTCCGAACTGCATCCCAAAATGCTGACAGACCTGGGGCTGGCCGATGCCATCGAATGGTATTGCGGCGAGCAGCAGGAACGTTCCGGCCTGAAATTTGAGTTAATGTTAGAGGAGGCCGGCAGCAAAGATTTCAAGCGGGACCTTGCACTTTTCAGGATAATTCAGGAAGCGCTTACCAATGTCATCCGGCACGCCCGGGCGTCCAAAGTGGCTATCTCCATCCAATACGCAACGAATGGAACTTTTATGACAATCACGGACGACGGGACCGGCATCGATCCCGGAATTTTAGAAGCATCCAATTCCATGGGGCTTTTCGGCATGAGGGAAAGGGCCAGACAATGCAATGGGACCCTCGAAATTGTGGGCAATAATCCGTCTGGAACGTGTGTAAGGGTATTTGTACCAACGTTGAAGAAAGAGTGAGATGGGGGGAGGACGACTGGGACGAAGGGGACGAAGGGGAAGACTGGGACGAGTGCCGGTCCCTGAGCGAAGTCGAAGGGGACGAAGGGGACGAAGGGGACGAGTGCCGGTCCCTGAGCGAAGTCGAAGGGGACGAAGGGGACGAAGGGGACGAGTGCCGGTCCCTGAGCGTAGCCGAAGGGGGACGAAGGGGACGATTGAGGGAGTGAGGGAAGATTTGCTATGGCCCGTTTCAATTAATCATTTTCCGCGGGGTTTGTTCATTGCCGTTGGCTTCAGCCAACGGAGGAAAGAAAAACCCAAGACCGGGCTTTAGCCAAACCTGACAATTATTTGGCTAAAGCCGGATCTTAGCTGCATCATCCATCCGTTGGCTGAAGCCAACGGCAATGAAACCAGGCAAGAACAAACATTGACGAAATAAAGAACGATAAAAGATTGATAGATAACCAAATACATCCTAATGTTTAAATTCATTAAAGATGAAGATATTAATTGCCGACGACCATGCCATTGTCAGGGAAGGGGTCAAACAGATTGTCAAAACATTGCCGGAAGTTAAACAGATCGATGAAGCCTCCGACGGGAGAGATGCGCTCTCAAAACTGACCAACACCAACTACGATCTGGCCATATTGGACATTTCGATGCCCGAAATAACCGGACTGGATCTGCTTCAGCACCTTAAAAATCAAAACATACAGACCCGGGTACTGATACTTAGCTTCCATCCCCAGGAACAATATGCGGTCCGGGCTTTCAAATTGGGCGCTTCAGGGTACTTGTCGAAAGACAGCGCTTTTGAGGAGTTGGCCATGGCCATCCGGAAAATTGCGGCAGGCGGGAAATATGTTTCAGCCGCTTTTGCCGAGAAACTACTGTTCAATGAGGTGAGCAGCGTCAACCTTCAACTGCACGAATCGCTATCAGAGAGGGAGTTCCAGGTGATGATTATGTTAGCCAAAGGAAAGTCGGCCGCCGAAATCGCAGCTGAAATTTTTATTTCCGACAAAACCGTCTCCACCTACCGTGCCCGCATCATGGAGAAGATGCAGATGAAGAAGAACGCGGAACTGACCATCTATGCACTGAGAAATAAGCTGATTGAGTAGCGGAGGGCAGCATTAACGCCCTGTTAGAAATTGATTTACAGGTGATAATATATGATTTTCATTTTGATAATTAAAAAATATTATTACATTTGCCTCCAAATGAAGGAATTCCGTTGAGTTTCACTGATTATTCCATCAAAAGCCGCGATATTATGCTGAAGTTAAAACTCTCTTTTACTGTTTTTCTAACTGCAATCGGTCTATTTTTTTTATGTCTGCTGTCTGCCTTTCCCCTGAAAGCCCAGGGTGATTTGATGGTATTTCCCAAAAGGATCGTTTTTGAGGGAAACAAACGGACCAACGAACTGAACTTAGCCAATATAGGAAAGGATACGGCCCGCTACAACATCTCGTTTGTACAGTACCGGATGAACGAAGATGGATCTTTTACTGAAATTACCGTTCCGGATGAGGGACAGAACTTTGCCGATAAATTCCTGAGGTATTATCCCCGCAGTGTTGTCCTTGCTCCCAAAGAGTCGCAGGTGATCAAAGTGCAGCTGACCAAAACAAATCTGCTGAAGCCCGGTGAATACCGTTCGCATATTTATTTCAGGGCAAATCCCAATTCCAAGCCGCTTGGTGAGGAAGACAAAGTGAAAGACACCACCGCAGTATCGGTCCGTTTGATCCCGATTTTTGGCATTACCATTCCGGCCATTATCCGGGTTGGGGAGAACAATACAAAAGTTTCGTTGTCAGGTTTGAATTTTACCCTTGTCAACGATACCATCCCCACTTTACAGGTAACTTTCAA
>JAMDDG010000325.1:0-12970 GCA_023488865.1 Bacteroidota bacterium
GGTAATTTTAACCCGCACAAAATCGCCGATTTCAATCCCTTTGTTGGGGAAGACAACCACTTTATTTTGAGAGCTTCGGCCGAAAAACTCGCTTTTTTTCTTTTTGGAAGTGCCTTCTGCCAGAACCTCCACCGTTTTGCCAATGTCGCGGCGGTTGCTTTCGAGGGAGAGTCGGTTTTGCAGTTGGATGATCTCTTCCAGCCGCCTTGATTTTACCTCTTCGGGTACATCATCCTCAAAATGATCGGCGGCATAAGTACCAGGCCGCATGGAAAATTTGAACATAAAGGAGGTGTCGAACTGCACTTCTTCCATCAGTTGCAACGATTGTTGATGGTCCTCTTCGGTTTCGGTACAGAAGCCACAGAAAATATCTGTGGTGATCCCGCATCCCGGCAGGGCCTGACGGATTGCCCGAATCCGGTCGAGGTACCATTCGCGGTCGTATTTTCGGTTCATTTTTTTCAGGATAGCCGAACTGCCCGACTGTACCGGAAGATGAATGTGCCGGCAAATATTCGGGTAGGCGGCCATCTTCTTCAAAAGTTTATCCGACAGATCTTTGGGGTGCGATGTGGTGAACCTGACGCGCAGGGCAGGAGAGATCTGTGCCACCATCTCCAGCAGATCCGGAAATTTGATCGCCTTACGGGTGGGTTCAGGGTGCCAGACGTAGGAGTTGACATTTTGCCCCAGCAGCGTCACCTCTTTGGTGCCGCTTTCGAGCAGGGCCTTCACCTCGTTGAGGATATCCCTGGGATCGCGGCTGCGTTCGCGGCCACGGGTATAGGGCACGATGCAGTAGGTACAAAAATTGTTGCAGCCACGGGTAATCGAGACAAATCCGGTAATTTTCTCTTCCCCTATCCTTTTGGGAATGATCGAGTCATAGGTTTCGTCGATGGTCAGTTCAACGTTGACGGCGCTTTCGCCCAATCTGGCCTTGTCGTAAAGGAAAGGAAGATCCCGGTAGGCATCCGGTCCGGCAACCAGATCGACCGATTTTTTCCCGATCAACTCATCCCCGATCCGCTCGGCCATGCAGCCGATCAGTCCGACAACCAGACCTGGGTTTTTCTTTTTGAGGCTTTTGAAAAAGGCGAGCCGGTTCCAGATTTTCTTCTCGGCATTGTCGCGTACCGAGCAGGTGTTGACGAAGATGGCATCCGCCTCTGCGTATTGATCGGTGACGGTGAAACCACGGTCGCCCATTACGGAAGCAACAACTTCGCTGTCAGCCACATTCATTTGGCAGCCGTAGGTTTCGATATATAGTTTTTTTTCAGTCATACTATGTCAATTTAGCGCCGGATTCCATAGAGGCCAATGCGCCGCAAAGTTAGGATCAATTCTTCCAAAATTAAAATCGAAACAAAAACTTTGATTTTTTGTAATTTTTTCTGTATATTCAGTGACTGTTTAAGTTTCTTACACAGAGATTTCGTGTCCTTCGTATGAATATTCAATTTGAATTGAAATAACTGCCCTGAAAGTAAATAAAAACAGAGAGAAACACAGAGGATCACAGAGTTTGAAAATCGCTTGCGATTTTCTTCTCTGTGTACTCTGTGCTTCTCTTTCACGGAAAATCATTAATTGTCGCAAAGTAAGATAGTCGAGGATCAGTAAATAGTAGGTTAATCTATTCTCTGTGTAAGATTTTTATAAATTTGTAAAAAAAGGACATCATGACAGTAATCGAATTGAAAAAACGATTGATAGGGAAAATCGATCAAACTGAGAATAACGAACTACTGGAAGAGATGTACCGTTTAATATCAAACGAAGAAACTGCCAACAGCATTTACAAGCTCTCCGGTGTACAAAACCTTTCCATAGAGGAAGCCCAAAAACAATACAAGGAAGGTCAATTTTTGAAGGGGGAAGAAGCTGAAAAAAAATAGGATTTGGTTTTTAATTGAGGGGATATAATTGGGTCTCTTTCATTTTTGTGCTCATTACCACAATTAATATTTTTCGTTGAGTTAGAGCTGAAACTATTTTGATTTTAAGAGTTCTTTCATACCAATTGGCAAATTCATATGCTTGGTATTATCTGTAATTAAATCTAACCAAAATCCATATCTATCATCAACGCTTTTACCCCAATAATGGTATAAAACACTGGGTTCGATAGATTTAATTGTTGATTTTATTTCTGACCTTGAATCCATCAACTTGATAATTATTTTAGGTATTCTTTTATAGGTTTTCTCTCTCCAAACAACCTCTCCTTGACCACCTGCGGTAAAAATGTCTCTAATATTTCGACAAACAACACCTTGCATATTAACCAACCAAACAGCGAGCCTGTCAAATTTGTCAGAACGGTTACCAAATATTTCTGGGAAAAGAATCATTGCTTTCAACATGTATTCCTTCCTTATCTCTTTTGGTAAATTATTCCAAAGATGAATAATTAAACCTGTTGATTTTGATTCCTCTTGGTCAAGCCACCAAACTTCTTCCCCTGGTTTTAAGAATTGACGATAGTAATCAGTTATTGGCTTTATAGGATTGGGGATTTTTCTTATTGTATCATATGGAATATCAAGCTTATCAAAAATTGTCTGTCCCTTTTGTAAATCCATGTTAATCAAATACCTCGGAGAATGAGTTACAACGACATCTGAAAGACAATCTTCATATGGCCTACATTTAAATTCTACCGGAGTAACCATTTTACCAAAAAGCATGAATATACGTTCGATCCCATCAACTCGAGTACCTTCGAGTATAGAGTTACCAGTAGTTGTCCAATGATTTTGTTTGGTTGACTTAACTTCAACTCCGTAATACTTATTTGCGATAATATCGGGAAATTTTTGACCGGAAATAAGTTCTATTGAATTTGCAAAAGGTGTACTTTTTGCTTCATAAGTCATTATTTCTGCAACAACTTCTTCAAGTTTATTCCCTAAAAGATTTAAATAGCCCTTCTGATTCTTTTTTGACTCTGCATCAAGTGTCTCCACTGTTTTATCCAGTAGTAACTGGAATATCAGCTTGTTTGGTTCTGGATTTAACGATACTACCATTTAATTCTTTATTAAAATACAAACTCCATAATTTTTCAATTCTTGTAGCAATGTGATAAGCTAATAAGGGAGGGACTGCGTTACCAATAATTTTATACGCCGCTGAAGCACTAATAAAAAAACGAGAACCGCTTGCTGGAATAACAAATTCATAATCAGGAGGAAATGTTTGAATCAAAGCACATTCTCTGGGTGTAAGGCGTCTTTCTTTTAAATTTTTTTTGGTCAGCTCATCGATTTGTTTACCACCATTTTCAATTGATAATCTTCTAAATTCAATATTTCCATGATGTTCCGCTCTAATCGTTGGTCCAATTCCATTCATGTTAATTTCTGTTTGTCCTTGACAGTGCTTACCCATGAATTTTGCTTTAGAAAAATACTTTTGGGATGGGTCACTGGTTTTATCGGGTTCAAGTAAACCATTAAATATAGAAGATAATTTAACAGGGTGCTTCAAATTTTTACCTGTTGCTTTAAAGGCATGAGTTGGCATTGGATAAGGATTATATTCTTCATTTATTTGAGATTTACTTAATTCCCTTAAGGCTTTTAGATTCAACTCTGACTTTTTAATTCCAATAAAAATTACCCTTTCTCTCGATTGTGGCACCCCATAATCTGCAGCATGAAGAACTATAGGATTAAGCACTAAATATCCATTCCCGCTGGCAGTTGAGAAGTCTTTTTGAATGATATCTTTCACATTAGTCAGATTCACAAGGCCTTTCACATTTTCGGCAATGAATATCTTAGGTTTAGTAATTTCGATTACCTCTTTTAGCCACATGTATAGTTGCCCGCGCGTCTCAACTGAAGGAATCTCTGTTTTAATAATCTTTCCATTGTGGTCTTTGTGTGAATTGAACCCGTTTCTTTTGCCAGCCAGACTAAAATCTTGACATGGAAATCCACCAGTAACAACATCAACATTATCAGGGAAAATCTTTTCCCCCATTTTATGTAGTTTCACCAAATCAACGATGCTTTCTATATGATATGCTTCTGATGAATAACCCTTCTTTTTAAAATAATTGACCCAAGCCTTGCGAGCTTCATATAATATATCATTAGCAAATACTGTTTGAAACTTTGTAGATTTAAGCCTCACATAATCATGACTTAAGTTTTCTTCAATAAAATCAGGGTTTATAGTCTCATTGATAGAGTCTTTGTGTACAATTAAGTCACCTTCAAATCCTAAATCCATTCCACCGCAACCTGAGAAAAGTGATACAACTTTCAAGGGTTTATCAGTATTCAAAGGAATTCCCGAATCGTATTTAATGCTTAATTGCGGTTCTTCAGTTTCATCCTCAATATTATTTTTGGAAATTTCAAAGAAACAACACTTGAGATTTAATTTACAATCGTAGCATTTGGGTTTTTGGGCTTTACAAACCAATGCTGCAAAATCCAAAATAGCCCAGTTTAACTCTTTGCAATCCTTGACATTGATAACATTATGAGCCAATTCCTGGATTAACACATCATTTCTAACATCTTTAAACTCTTTTGGGTAAAAAAATCTGCTCAGAACCCTTGACATGTTTACATCGAGTAAGGCGGCTCTATGCTTTAAAATAAATAATTCATAGGCATTCGATATATATAGTGAAGCAAAACTAGACTCTAATAATTCATCTTTATTTTGTGGCAAAAACCCATCTTTATCTTTGTATTCTTGTATAATCCTACTTATTCGAATTGCCCTTTGTGTATGCAATCCTAATGGCTTCAATATTTCTTCAAGGTCTTTATTTGTTGCCATTATAAGTTTTTCCCAATTAGGATACTTTTTGAAGAATGTATCATAATATTTTGAAACTGTTTCGGCTTTAGTTCTTTGTAGTAATATTTCACTTAGGATTAATTCATAATTCGAAACTCCTTCATTCCGCCATGGAAAATCCCTCTTATTGGAGCCGATCCATTCTAACAAAACCCTTCTAAAGTATTTTATATCATTCTTATTCCACATGGCACAAAGATAAAAAAATCTAAGGGTAAGGTAGTAAAATCGCATTATATATGCGACCAGTAAATTTGATTTCAACTTATGAACGTCCACGTTATATTATGCAATGTGCTGATGACTGTTGACAAATCGTTACCTATAACGCCTAAAAGGCGCCAAGACTCGAGTTTATTGGACAGGTAACATTAAGCAATGTCCCAAATGATATGATTTGGCCTTTTGGACATCGATGGTAAGTCAGGTAACGTAGACTATCTCGAGTGGTAATTTGTCCGATATACATGGCATTTGATTCTAACAGGTATAAATATGAACTTTCGTATGAACAGAAGCTAATGATAGAATTATAAACAAAATACATTTCACGATTATCCAATAATGGACTGAAAGGACAATCAGATGCAATATTGCCATATCCCGGTTTTTCTCCTTTCATTTTTCCTTATCTTTGCAGCAAATTATCCGTGATATGGTTATGTTAGTACGGAAAACAGGCTTTTTGCTTTTGGTTGCCCTGGTGGCATTCACCTGCCGGATTAAGGCACAAACAGCCAGGCCGATAGTTTCGGCACCCACTATTTCAGATGGTTCCTTCATCTGGCAGCGGCTGAATGTAGTGGCCAGCAGCGAAATTTCCGACCTGCTGAAGCAACAATACGATCAAAACAGAAAAAACGGCACCTTCCCGGGGTACCGGCTTCAGCTCTATTTCGGATCGGGGGTTCAGGCGAGGGCGCATGCCGAAAAAATCAGGACAGATTTTAATGTCCTCTATCCCGATATCAGGGTCTATCTGAGTTTCAAATCTCCCGATTTTATTGTAAGGGCCGGGGATTTCAGGACAAAAAGCGATGCATTGAAAGTATTAAAGAGTTTAACTGCCGGTTATGCGAATGCATTTATCGTCTCTGACGAAATTGCTTCACCTGTCCTGGCGGTTCAAGGAGAAAACAAATAAAGGATGAGTGATCAAATCAAACACGAGTGTGGAATTGCCCTGATCAGACTTCGTAAGCCATTAGAATACTATCGTTTAAAATACGGAACCTGGCAATACGGGGTCAACAAGCTTTACCTGCTGATGGAAAAACAGCACAACCGGGGCCAGGATGGCGCCGGGGCTGTAGGGGTAAAAATCAATATGTCGCCCGGACAAGAGTACATTTTTCGCCATCGCTCCATCGACCCGAATCCCATACGGGATGTTTTTGCCAAAATCTTTAAAGAGTTTAATTACGCCCAGGAGCATTTTCCGCAAGCAGTTCAGGATCCTGCCTGGGCAAAAGAGAACCTTCCTTTTGCGGGAGAAGTTTACTTGGGTCACCTTAGATATGGAACGTACGGCCGAAACAGCGTCGATTCGACCCATCCGGTGATGCGCCAAAACAACTGGCGCTCGCGCAACCTGGTCCTGGCCGGTAATTTCAACCTCACCAACGTGGATGAGTTGTTCAACCTCCTGGTTGGATTGGGACAGTTCCCAAAAGGGTTCAACGATACCGTTACGATCCTGGAAAAAGTGGGCCACTTCCTCGACGAAGAGAATGAGTTGCTTTTCAGACAATATAAAAATGAAGGCTACGCCAATGCCGAGATCTCCCCGTTGATCGAGAAAAATATCGATATCCGCAAAGTGCTGGAAAGGGCAAGCCGCGATTGGGATGGCGGTTATACCATCGGTGGGATCATTGGTCATGGCGATGCATTTGTGGCCCGCGACCCCTGGGGAATCCGTCCGGCTTATTATTATGCCGATGAAGAGATCGTCGTGGTTGCATCGGAAAGGCCTGTTATCCAAACAGTGATGAATGTGGGCTGGAGCAGTGTGTCTGAGATTAAGCCCGGCCACGCCCTGATTGTAAAGATGGATGGATCATACAAAGAAGAGTTGGTACGTGTGCCGCAGAAAAGGAGCTCCTGTTCGTTTGAACGGATCTATTTCTCGCGCGGATCGGACCGGGAAATTTACAAAGAGCGCAAAATGTTGGGTTATCTGCTTGCACCCACCATCCTCAAGGCCATCGACAACGATCTTAAGAATACCGTCTTTTCGTTTATACCCAATACCGCAGAAACAGCCTTTTTGGGAATGATGGAGGGCATTCGCGCCAATCTGCTGAATTGGAAGAAGGAGAAGATCCATGCCCTGGGTGCAAACATGACGGAAGATGAGATTGCCGAGATCATTTCCATCCAGCCAAGAATGGAGAAGGTTGCCATCAAAGACGTGAAGATGCGCACATTTATCGCTGACGACATCAGTCGCGACGACCTCGTCGGTCATGTTTACGATGTCACTTACGGGGTAGTCGAAAACCACAAAGACACCCTCGTGGTAATTGATGATTCAATCGTAAGGGGAACAACGCTCAAGCAGAGTATCCTAAAAAGCCTCGACCGGCTTAAACCAAAGAAAATCATCATTATATCATCTGCCCCACAGATCAGGTACCCCGATTGCTATGGCATCGATATGGCCATTCTGGGCAAGTTCGTTGCCTTCGAAGCTGCCATTGCCTTGCTGAAAGAACGGGGCAAGGCAAATGTGATTGACGAAGTTTACCGCAAATGCAAAGAACAGCAGCGCCTGCCCAAAGAAGAGATGGTCAACTATGTGAAGGAGATTTACCGGCCATTTAGCGATGAAGAGATTTCAGCTAAAATTGCTCAATTACTCAAACCGGCAGATTGCCGTTCGGAGGTTGAGATCGTCTACCAGACAGTTGATAACTTGCACGTTGCCTGTCCGAACGACCTTGGTGACTGGTATTTTACAGGCGACTATCCGACACCGGGTGGCAACAAGGTGGTAAATACCTCCTTTATCAACTACATTGAAGGGATTAGCGGACGTGCTTATTGAAAGCGCATCTTTGGATTGTTCTGTTTTTCAACCAACTCCTCGAGGTAAGAGGATACATGCCGGTCGATCTTGATGTCATAAATATCCTCAATGCTTATCAGTATCCCGGTCTCTTCCACATCGCCAAATTCGTCGCTGATGGCCGTTCCGAAAGTACGCATATTGGGTGTCAGGTTCATGTAGGCGTTGATCAGCGGAGGAATATTTTCGCCTAACATCCTGACTTCATGGGAGAGGATTCTGTAAGCTTCATCATAATCTTTCCCCTCAAAAAGTATTTTTAGTTTTTCCTGATCTGCATTATAAGTCATGGGTTTTTTAGGCCACACCAGTTGATCGGGGTCGGAGAAAAATTTGCTGAAAAAATAGAGGATCAAATTGCGGGCCTCCTGGTTGTAGTGGGTATACATGGTTACTTTCCCGAAAAAATATTTGACTTCCGGGTAGTCAATCATCAGGGCGCCCAGCCCGTCCCACAGGTTATCGAGGGCAAACAGCGCTTTTGAACCGGCTTTGGTCGATTGGTATTCGGGCTGAACAAAAGAGCGGCCCAGTTCAATGACCGAAGGCAGGTAACCGGAAACAAATTCGTCGGAGAAATTGAAAAGGTGAGCCGTTGCCAGCGGGACCTCTCCACGGGCATCCTTCTCCAGTCCGCTGCAATGAATGTAGCGGTATCCACCCAGAATCTCCTTGTTGGCAGGATCCCAAACAATCAATTGTTTGTAGGGATTTTTTTCGGAAACATCGTATTGGTCAATATCCATCTCTTCTCCGATACCTCCTCCTGCCGATCTGAAGGTCAGCTCCCTGAGCCGGCCTATCTCACGCATGAGGTTGGGTGAATCAACGGAGGTAAGGATATATATCTCGTTTTCAGCCTTATTGGTCTTTCTTTGAAATTTCTCCGGAGTAAGTTCTGCCTCCAGTAACTCCCTGGCAACGGGAGGAATGATCTCCTTCATTGTAAAACACTTCATTAGTTTGGGGCAAAAATAATAATAAATCCTCAGAGGATACAAATTTAACCCGGTCTTACCACAGATTAAACGAATTACACAGATTAACCCTTCGACCCTTCGGCAAGCTCAGGGACCGCAGGCCCGGTGAGCAATATTCGGGAGTTGCACTCCCCCTCTCCAAGTCGCCCCTTCTCACTTCTGATTTTCTCAGCGCTCATTCTTCTCTGTCCTCCCCCTCATCCAAGTCCTCCCTCTCGCCCTTCGTCCCCTTCATCCCAGTCGTCCCCTTCTTCACTTCCCGGGAAGCCCATACACCACCTTTTTCACCTCCTCTGCCCACTCCGCCGGCGTTTTGGTGTGGTCGAAAGTTTGCCAGGGGATCGGTTGGCCAAAAGTGATAGTATAGCTTTTGCCCCGTTGTTTGAACAGCTCGTCGGGGAGCAGCAACATCTCCAGGCCAAATTTTATGCCAATAAACTTCCTGAAATTGGAGAACCAGTAGAAGAAGGAGGTGTTATGGCCACTCATAAAAACGGGAATGACATCCCTCTGGTGTTCGACCGCCTTCTGGACAAAGTGTTTGTGCCATTCGAGGTCGGAAATGACGCCCCGCTTTTTCCGGGAGGCCAGTCCGGCCGGGAAAATCAGGATTTGTTGATTGGATTCGTAAGCCGCATTGATTAAATTGATGGAATTCCGCTGACTTCCGTGCTTGTTGATGGGGATAAACAACTCTTTGAGCTGGGGGATTTTTGTCAGCTCATCCCTTACTAAGAAAAGCGAGGGCCCAAGAAATTTAGTTACCCCGTTGATGAGGATCAATCCGTCAAAGCCGCCCAGCGGGTGGTTGGAAGCAAAGATGTACCTTCCCGTTTTTGGCAAATTCTCAGTACCCTGAAAGTCAAAATTCACATCGAAGTGGTTTAAACAGGCGGTAACGAATTCAATGCCCATCTTGTCTCCGTAGAGAAAAATAATCTCGTTGACTTCACGGATGTGCAGAAGCCTGTTCAACCAGCCATACACGAATCCGGGAATCCGATTTGCCAGCCGGCTGTTCTTTTCTGCGATCAAATCTTTTAGGACGATTGGGTTCATAGAAATAAAAAAGTGAAAAGAGAAAAGTAAAGTTACCCCATTATCCACATTGTATCTTACTGATCTTCAAAAACTACACAAAGCATTATTAACAAGTTATCAACAAAAATCAATTCCGGTCCGATTAAAATTGTTAACAACCTGTTGAGAAATAGTTTAGTGTAATAAAGTGTCACATGTTGTCACGAAGTGTAATAATTTATACCTTTACATTTAATCCAATGAGTTAAGTAAAGATGATCTCGTTTTCGAACAAATACAGTGCAACCGTTGACGGTAAAGGGCGTATCGTTCTTCCCGCTCCATTTAAAAAGGAGATGGGCGATGCGCTTGAGCCCCTGTTTGTCGTCGAAAAAGACGTTTACGACGCCTGTTTGAACCTTTATCCTTACGCTACCTGGCAGACAAAGGTAGAAAGATTGAGAAAACGTTTGAACATGGATGACCCTGTTCACAGTAAAATGTTG
Organism: Bacteroidota bacterium; assembly: GCA_023488865.1. Taxonomy (GTDB): domain Bacteria; phylum Bacteroidota; class Bacteroidia; order Bacteroidales; family Prolixibacteraceae; genus CAINVV01. Next base: position 10,407 of record JAMDDG010000325.1, read on the forward strand.
TCGAGGTATTACGAGGAAATCGTGACGGTAACGATGGCCGAAAATGGCCGCTTGAACATCCCTGACGATATGCTTCAATATGCCGGCATCACCAAAGAGGCAATTTTTACCGGACAGGGATTGCGAATGAGGCTGTGGGAACCTTCCCGGCACCAGGCATCACGCCTTAGCGATGAAGAATACACCAGGTTGTACAAAGAGATACTTGGTGGACCGATGGAAAATTTTTAACAACATAACATTCGTCGCATGAGCGAGTATCACATACCGGTATTGCTGGAAGAGAGCATTAACGGACTCAACCTGCAACCCAACGGCATCTATGTAGATGCTACTTACGGGGGAGGGGGACATTCGCTCCGCATCCTGGAAAGGTTACAGGGAGGAAAATTAGTGGCTTTCGACCAGGATGAAGATGCCCTCCAAAACCTGATCGACGATGAACGGCTGATCTTTGTCAACCACAATTTCAAATACCTCAAAAATTTCCTTCGTTACTACGGTTTCGAAAAAGTAGACGGGATCCTGGCCGACCTGGGCGTCTCCTCACACGATTTCGACCAGCCCGACCGGGGTTTCTCTTTCCGTTTCGACGGACAGTTAGATATGCGCATGAACCAGTCGGCCGAAATGGATGCCGTTAAGGTGATCAACGAATACGAGGTAACCCGGCTGGGCACGATGTTCAGGGAATATGGAGAGATCCAAAACTGGCGGAATCTGTCTCAAACCATCGAACAGGCCAGGGCAGTGCAAAAGATTGTCACAGTTACCCAGTTTTTAGAGGCGATCGCACGGTGTGTGCCGGCTAAAATCGAGAAAAAATACCTCGCCCAGGTGTTTCAGGCGCTGCGCATTGAGGTCAACGGCGAGATGGAGGCCCTGGAGGCTTTCCTGGTAAGTACCCTGGAGGTGCTCAAACCGGGTGGCAGGCTGGTGGTTATCTCTTACCATTCGCTCGAAGACCGGATGGTCAAGAATTTTATGCGGTCGGGACGGATTGACGGAAAAACCGAACAGGATTTTTATGGGCATTATCACCTGCCGATAGAAGTGATCACCCGGAAAGTGATCGTACCTGACGAGAAAGAGACCGGACTAAACCCGAGGGCCAGAAGTGCGAAGTTGAGAATTGCGCAAAAAACGGGATGATGGAAGAAACAAAGAAAAAAGAGAGGTTTACCTTGGGGGAGCTGCTGAATGGCCGGTTCTTCGAAAGTGAATTGTTTATCAGGAATAAACTTTTGCTTTTTGTTATTTTTTTAATGCTGTTAGCCAACATAGCGGTCCGGTACAAAACGGCAAAAGTCCTGCGTGAAGTTGACAGCCTGGGAAAGGATGTGAAAGAGTTGAGGGCGCACTCGATTTCTGTGTCAGCCGATATCATTAAGTTGACGCGGCCCTCGGAGATTCTCGACCGGATCAAAAAAAGCAACCTGGGATTAGAGCGTTCCAAAGAGCCGCCCAGAAGAATTTATGTTGACAAAGAATAGTGATGGAGATAAAAAAGGGCATATTGCAACGGTTTAGGGTGATCTATTTTTCGATCATCTTTGCCTCTTTGTACGTCATGCTCTTTGTTGTTAAGGTTCAGTTATCACCCAAATGGAAAGAGAAGAGCATCCTTTTCAAAGTCGTTGAAGTACCCGTACAAGCCAGGCGAGGGACCATCTGTGCTGCAGACGGGAGCCCTCTTGCGGCCTCTATTCCTCATTTCAGCCTTAGAATGGATATGGGAGTGCCTCCCCTAAAAAAATATTTTGCGCATGATGTTGACTCCCTGGCGTTGATGCTCTCGCGCTACTTTCGGGATAAGTCGGCTTCGGCTTACCGTCGTGCACTTACTGAAGCCTATCGGAAAGGGGACCATTATTTTCTGGTCACTTCACATAAAGTTGATTATGAAGGACTTCAGCGGATAAAAAAATTCCCCATTTTCAGGAACGGTCAGTTCAAAGGTGGGCTGATCACCGAACAGGATTACGAACGGATCTATCCGCTGGGCAATCTGGAAAGCCGGACGCTGGGCAAGATGAAAGAGGGACTTTCGGACGGAATGCAGGCGCAGGTTGGCGCTTTTGGACTGGAAGAGTCGTTTGAAGGTTATTTGAAAGGGGAAGCCGGCCTGGGAGTGAAAGAGAACGTTTCTGGCCGGACCATGGAAGTACACCTGGAAGAGCCTGTCGACGGATGCGACCTGATCACCACTTTAGATGTGAAATTACAGGACCAGGTCTCCTATTCGTTGCGTAAGATGTTAGAAAAAACCAGGGCAAAATATGGTACCGCCATCCTGATGGAGGTCAAGACGGGCGATATCAAGGCGATCTCCAATTTCGGGCGAAACAGCAAAGGGGAACTGGTTCAGGGATACCAGAATTATGCTTTGGGGAGCGCAGGCTGTTCCGAACCCGGATCAACTTTTAAACTCGCCTCACTGATGGCGGCACTGGAAGATGGTAAAATTGACACTTCTACTATCGTGGATACCGGTAAAGGCTACTGGAACAACAAAGGATGGCTGGTGCGCGATGCCGACTATGAAAAGAAAGGCGGATACGGGA
>JAMDDG010000325.1:13813-18165 GCA_023488865.1 Bacteroidota bacterium
AAGCCAACCGGGAAGAAGATGGCGTAGCACTGAAAAACAGGGAGATTAAACCCGGTACCATCCCAAATGTGAAAGGAATGGGGGTGACAGATGCGGTTTATCTGCTCGAGAAATCAGGGTTGAGGGTTTCGCTCCGGGGATTTGGGAAAGTTAAATCCCAGTCTTTGAGGGCCGGCGATCCCATGCGGAGAGGACAAAACATCGTGATAACACTTGGATAAAATGATGAAGTTAAAAGATATATTGGCAGGTATAGAGGGTTTAACCATCACCGGCAATTCGAATACCGAAGTTTTCGGGATTGCTTTTGATTCGCGCAAAGTAAAACAAGGGACGCTCTTTGTCGCTTCTGCCGGCACCCATGCCGATGGTCACCAATACATCCCTTCCGCATTGGAAAATGGCGCCGTCGCGATTTTGTGCGCCGTTTTACCGGAGAACCCGGATGCCTCAGTAACCTGGATCCTCTCTTCCAATCCTGCTGCTGATCTGGGGAAAGTGGCTGCCAATTTTTATGGTCATCCCTCTCAAAAAATGAAGGTAGTCGGGGTTACCGGTACGAACGGTAAAACGACCACGGCCACTCTGCTCTATAAATTGTTCACGGAATTGGGCCATACCTGCGGACTCTTTTCCACCGTTTGTAACTATATCGGAGAAAAAAAATCTGCAGCCACCCATACTACCCCGGACGCGCTTCAGATCCAGGAGACCATGGCCGAAATGGTGGCAGCCGGTTGCACCCATTGTTTTATGGAGGTCAGTTCGCATGCCATCGACCAGCAGCGGATTGCAGGAATAGCCTTCGACGGGGCAGTATTCAGCAACCTGACCCATGATCACCTCGATTACCACAAGACCTTTATCGAATACCGCAATGCGAAAAAACGGTTCTTCGACGAATTGCCGGCAGATGCATTTGCCCTTACAAATATAGATGACAAAAACGGGGCAGTGATGCTTCAGAACTGTAATGCACATAAATATACCTACTCTGCCCGGACGATGGCCGATTTTAAAGTGAAAGTGATTGAAAGCCACTTTGACGGGATGCTTCTCAATGTGAACGGCAAGGAGTTCTGGAACCATTTTGCCGGAAATTTCAATGCCTACAACCTGCTGGCCGTCTATGCTTCGGCAGTTCTGTTGGGGGCTGATAGCGAGGAAGTACTCCGGATAATGAGTCTCCTGAAACCGGTAGATGGCCGGTTCGAGATATTCCGCTCTCCGGTCGGCTATTTTGCGGTAGTCGATTATGCCCATACTCCGGATGCACTTAAAAATGTACTCTCCACCATCAATGAAGATAAAACGGAAGATCAGCTTGTATTCTGTGTCGTTGGCGCCGGGGGTGACCGCGATAAAACCAAGAGGCCAGAGATGGCAGCGGAAGCTGTCAGGGCAAGCGACAGGGTGATACTTACCTCCGACAATCCGCGATCGGAGGAGCCTGAACAGATTATTGCCGACATGATGGCGGGCGTTCCTGCCGGGATGCGCGACAAAGTTTTGGCCATCACCAACCGGAAGGAGGCCATCCGCACCGCCTGCATGATGGCCCACAAAGGGGATATCATCCTGATCGCCGGTAAAGGGCACGAAGATTACCAGGAGATCAAAGGGATTAAATACCATTTCGATGACCGTGAAATTGTAAAAGAAATATTCAATGCATCTACCCTTAACTAATTAAACATGCTCTACTACCTCTTTAAATACCTTGACCAATTTGATATTCCCGGTGCGAGAATGTTCGAATACATCTCTTTCCGGTCAGCTCTGGCCGTAATCACCGCGTTGGTTATCTCTACCATTTTTGGGAAAAAGGTGATCCGCCTGCTGCAACGCCAACAGATCGGGGAAGAGATACGTGACCTGGGACTGGAAGGGCAGATGCAGAAAAAAGGTACCCCGACCATGGGCGGGATCATCATCCTTGCTTCCATTCTCGTTCCTGTGTTGCTTTTTGCACAAATCGAAAATATTTACATCATCCTGATGATCATTGCCACCCTCTGGCTGGGAGTGATCGGGTTTATCGATGACTATATCAAGGTCTTCCTGAAAGATAAGCAAGGGCTTGCCGGGAAGTTTAAGATCATGGGACAGGTGATGCTGGGGCTGATCGTTGCCGGAACGCTCTATTTTAGCGACAATGTGATCGTTCGCGACCAGGTCTATCTTCCCAGCGGAAGGGTGAAAACGGAGACGACCCTGAATCCCGTAACCGGGAAAAAGGAGGTAAAGCAAGTTACTATTGACCGCAAATCGACGGAAACGACCATCCCTTTCATCAAAGACCACCAATTTGATTACAAATGGCTGGTCAGTTTCACCGGGAAATATGCCGATAAGTTAGTCTGGCTGCTCTATGCCCTGATTATCATCTTTATCATCACGGCCGTTTCGAACGGGGCCAATCTCACCGATGGGCTCGATGGCCTGGCGACCGGGGTCTCGGCGATCAGCGGGACCACGCTGGGTGTCTTTGCCTACCTCAGTGGTAACTTTATCTATGCGGGATACCTGAACATCATGTACATCCCGTATGTGGGCGAACTTACCGTCTTTATCTCCGCCTTCATCGGGGCCTGTATCGGATTTTTGTGGTACAACTCCTATCCGGCCCAGGTATTTATGGGTGATACGGGCAGTCTTTCGCTGGGGGGCATCCTGGCAGTATTTGCCATCATCATCCGCAAAGAGATCCTGATCCCGCTGCTTTGCGGCATCTTTCTGATCGAAAATCTCTCCGTCATGATCCAGGTCGTCTGGTTTAAATATACCAAACGAAAATATGGAGAGGGCAGAAGGGTCTTCCTGATGGCGCCCCTTCACCACCATTTCCAGAAAAAAGGATTCCCGGAAGCAAAAATTGTGACCCGTTTCTGGATTGTCGCGATCATTCTTTCGGTTTTAACCATTGCAACCCTTAAAATGCGATAACCATGAACAAAAAACGGTTGGTTGTACTGGGTGGAGGGGAAAGTGGCGTTGGCGCTGCTATCCTCGGCGTAGCCAAAGGGTTTGACACCTTCCTTTCGGATTTCGGAGCCATTCAGCCTGCCTATAAATCCGGGCTGGAAGCGCGCGGCATACCATTTGAAGAGCTGCACCACACGCAGGAATTGATACTTAATGCCGATCTGGTGGTTAAAAGTCCAGGTATCCCGGATAAGGCCCCCATCATTCAATCGCTGTTGAAAGCGGGAGTTCCTGTGATCTCCGAAATAGAATTAGCCGGCCGGTACACCAAAGCAGCTACCATCTGTATCACAGGCAGCAACGGGAAGACCACCACTACGCTGATGATCTACGATCTGTTGAAACGTGCCGGACTAAAGGTCGGATTGGCCGGTAATATTGGCAAGAGCTTTGCCTGGCAGGTAGCCGAGGAGAATTTTGATTATTATGTTCTTGAGATCTCCAGTTTTCAGTTGGACGGAATGTATGACTTCAGGGCCAATGTGGCCATTCTGACCAATATTACCCCTGACCATCTCGACAGGTATAATTATCAGTTCCAAAACTACATCGACTCCAAATTCAGGATCGTTCAAAACCAAACCGAGGCTGATTTTTTCATTTACAACGACGATGATCCGGTGATAGCGGCGGAACTGGACAAGAAGGAGCTTCCTGGAAAGAAATTGCCCTTCTCCACAGAGCATAAGGTGCAGGAAGGCGGTTGGATTGAAGAGAACAAAATGAAACTAAACATAGACAATAATACTTTTGATATGACAATCTTAGAACTGGCGCTACAAGGCAAACACAACCAGAACAACTCAATGGCGGCCGGAATTTCCGGGATGGTGCTCAAACTCCGCAAGGATGATATCCGGGCCTGCCTGAGCGACTTCCAGGGTGTTGAACACCGGCTGGAGCGATTCATGAGGGTGCATGATATCGAATTCATCAACGACTCCAAAGCAACCAACATCAACTCGGTGTGGTATGCGCTGGAGAGTATGTCCACACCTGTGGTCTGGATCGTAGGCGGGACCGACAAAGGCAACGATTATTCCCAACTCTTTGATCTGGTCAAAGAAAAAGTAAAAGCCATTGTCTGTCTGGGTGTTGATAACAGCAAGATTATTGCTGCTTTTAAAGACAAAGGAATCGAAATAGTGGAAACCAAAAGCATGGAAGAAGCAGTCCGTAGCTCCTATTTCCTTGCCTCCAAAGGCGATTCGGTACTTCTCTCTCCCGCTTGTGCCAGTTTTGACCTGTTTAAAAACTACGAAGATCGAGGTCAGCAGTTTAAGGAGGCGGTAAGGAACCTGTAAATTGACAATTGACAATGGATAATTGACAATGATGCAAATTGTTGAGAATGTGAAATATTGAAA
>JAMDDG010000196.1 GCA_023488865.1 Bacteroidota bacterium
CCCGGCGGCAAGCGCAGGCTCTTTACCGGTTTTTGCCAGGTTGTTCAGCTCATACGGATCTTCCTGCAGATCATAAAATTGGTATCGGTCGTCCTCAATGGCGGTATCTTCGCCATTCATGAGCATCCCGTACAGATGTGTGGGGGTTCGGATGCCCATTTCGCGGTGAGGGGTTTCTATAAAGGTATAATCCTGCTCCAATCGGTCTTTCTTGCCATTCAAAACCGGCGCCAGGCTCTGCCCCTGGACAGCGCCGGGAACCGTCCCGCCACACAAGTCAAGCAGCGTGGGCATGACATCGATCAGGGAGGCAACCTGCTTACGGTTTGACCCGGGCCTGATTTTACCTGGCCAACTGTATATCATCGGGATACAGATGGCCTCTTCGTAAAGATGGCCTTTATTCCACAGGTGCTGACTGCCTAACAGATCGCCATGATCTGATGAGAACGCGATAAGCGTGTTATCTTCCAGCCCGTTTTCTTTCAGGGATTTGAGGATCTCGCCAACGGTATCGTCCGCCCAGGTAACTGCCCCATAATATAGCGCGGTCAGCTCCCTTAACGTGAAATCAGGAGATGCCTTGCCGGTTACCGACTGATAATTTTTGTTGTTCCGTGCCTGCCACATATAAATTTGAAACCATTGTTCATCCGACGGAAGCACGCCGTTCTTCCAGACATTTTCCCGTAACGGCGCCTCTTTCGGGCTATACATGTGCGAATACTTGTACGGGACATCAAGGATCGGCATGTGGGGCGATATAATATTGTAGTAAAGAAAGAAAGGCTTTTCTGAATTTTTATTGGAAGAGATAAATTCTTTCGCACTGGTGATTTCATGATCTGTCGTAAACCCCGGCACCTTGTACGTATTACCTTCATTTTTTGAAAAGCTGCCTTTGGTAAAGATGCTGTCTGGTATCAGGCTTTCATCGAACCCAAAACGTGAAGGGCGCGTATCGATATGCCATTTGCCGATCTGGGCGGTTTTATACCCGAGTTTTTTGAACTCTTCGGCGATTGTTGGGTCTTTGAATTTCATCCGGTCATTGCGCCCGAAGTTTTTATCGCCCGGTACCGCGCTCATTTCATTGCTCCGGGAACCAACGCATGTCCTGCTGTACTGGCCCGACATCAGGTTTGACCTTGCAGGCGTACAGACCGGGCTGTTGGAAATGCCCTGCTCAAAGAGAAAACCGTTTCGCGCGAGCCGGTCGATATTCGGGGTATTGACAAACTTGTTCCCGTAACAGCCAAGCGCGAAATTCCGGAGCTGGTCACAGAAGATGATAACTACATTCGGTTTCTTCCCTGGCGCCGGCCTATCAGGAACCGCGGCCTGCGCTGCATTTGCAGGTTCTAACAATCCCCCTATACTGATCCCGGCAGCGCCAACACCCACTGATTTCACAAAATTACGTCTCTCCATTTTAAAAAAGTTTTATCCCAGTCAAATTAATAAAATATAATTTCCATACCCGATTAACGACAATGCCGAAATTATCAATCCAATACTTGCAACCATGTATTTCAGGGTTTTGTTATCAGCAGACTTCCATTCACCGGTAAGATATCCGGAAATATTTGAGCTGATTACCATCATTCCGATAAACAGGGCCCATCCTACCGAGGGTCCCAGATTACCTAACATGCTTTCGGAGATGGAGATGCCCCACAGACCGATACTGGCTGAATAGAGCAGCCCCATAGCCAGAATTGCGACCCAGTAAAGGATCAGATTATTGCTTTTATACAAACTCCAAGTTTCATTTTTATTAAGAAGAAAAATGCAATAACTTATGTTTGGTATCAGGCCACCAATCAGAATAATAAACAGAACGGCATTGCCGGCATAGGATAAGTTGGCATTCCCTGCATGCACGGCTTGTCCTACAATTTCTCTTGCCCAGTCCATATTCATTACCAGCGATAATAATCCAGATAACACACCGCCCGTAATGGCCAGAACCATACCCTTTTGCATTGATGATTTTTCTCCGGTCTTCTCAAGATTCTTCTTTAAGGAAGCTTCCTTTAATTGTCCTGCTTTAAAGCTAAAGAACAAGGAAATTAAAAAAAACGAAACACCTGTAAGAATAAATATTCCTCCTGTTGAAAAGAGAACACCAGAATTGAATATGACCAGGGGCAATAGTACCCCCACAATGCTCATGCTCCCAACCAACAGGGTGAACGACAAGGCAATACCAATAAAACCGAGAGATATGCCGAAAAGCAATGAACCTCCGTAAATAACAATACCAAAAAACAACCCCATTAAAATATTGTGTATTGGCAAAGAGCTAAATAGTTCAATAGGCTTCGGGATTGAAAGGGTTACTATAACAAGTGGAAAAATCATTAAAGACAAAAAACTAAAAGGGAACCAGTTATTTTCCCAGGCCCAGTTTTTATTCAGTTTCATTGGCAGGGCAAACATGCCGTTTAGCGCTCCGGCAATTAACGCGAGCAGGATACCTGTTTCAATGTTCATCATGTTACCATTTAAATTCAGTAAATGCTTCGTACATCGCTTTAATGTTTTCAAGCGGCACATCTTCGCTTATTTCGCCACAGGCGATAATCCCGCCATTGGGGGTACCAAGCTGGTGAAAGAGTTTGAATATGTAATCTTTAACTTCGCCCGGAGAAACATAAGGCAAAACATTTTGACGGTCTATATCGGTCCTGAATGCAACTTTTCCTGCAAATTTCCCTAATTCGGTCATATCCATTAATGAGGCCTGACAATTAATAACATCAACTCCAAGTTCAATTAAATCAGGAATAATTTCAAGGATATTGCCATCGCTATGGAACCAGACATGAAGCCCCCTGCTTTTAACCTTCGAAAACATCTCTTTATAAACAGGTTTGAAGAATGATCTCCATAAATCGGGCTGTATGATCAGGCTGGTCTGGCTCCCCCAATCGTCAGCGAAATGCAAACCCTGGTAATCAGATGCAAGCCAATTGTCGAGCCAGGCAAGGTTAAATTTCAACAAATCATCCCGCATTCTATAAACTTCGGGTGTTTCCAGCATCAGGGCCACCAGCAAATTCTCAAACCCAAATAATTGTTGCATCTGTTCAAAAAATACGATCCATCCGCCCCGGGCATAATAGTCGCTGCTTTTGCCAGACATGTGCCCGCTGTACAACCTGAATTTTGGAACGCCTGCACCAAAAACTTCAGGCCATTTATAATCGTTATAGTCCGACAGGTCAGGTTTTATAGGGTATTTGACCGGTATGCCGCACCTGCCCTCTTCGGTAACGTACCAGAGGGTCCCCCAATCATCAAAATGTTTGCCTAATTTGTACAAAGGGGGTAATTTTTCGCGTGGCAGATCTGGTAACAAGTGCCAACCAAAATCCTCATGGAACGAGTTGATGATCTCCGACAGTTTTTCTCCGTACCGGTACTGTGCCGATGGAAGTATTGCATGCGAAATCGGCAAACAATCAGGCTTTTGGAATTGTATGGCCCGGATAACTTTTTCCCTGCTTGTCATGATTCTTAGTTTTTATATTTTAATATCAATTACTTAAATTCAATTGTCTTGATGGAAAATGGATTTAACGCCACATTCAGTTGTTGTTTGGTGAAATTAAGAGGAGACAATGGCTCCTCTATCAGATTAGTTTCT
>JAMDDG010000271.1 GCA_023488865.1 Bacteroidota bacterium
CTCCCCCTCTCCCTCTCTCCCACTCGCCCATTTTTCGGCCAAAACAGTAAAAGGGGAGATTGTTGTCGTTGTTGAGGGAAAACCAAATTTAAAAAGAGTTGACCTGGAGGATGAATAAGTACAAAATCCATAAGATTCGTCAGATTGCTTCCCTTCGCTCCTTCCCGATTTTCTTCGGGACAGGCTGTGGTCGCAATGACGGTGTTAGTTTTCTGAGTAATCGAACAGATTGCTTCCCACTTCGTTCCTCGTGGTCGCAATGACGGATCAGAATCAAGGCGCTGAGTAGCCGGAGGAGAAGGATGGCGGGTGTATCATTTTTTAAGATATGTTGAAACTTGCCCGCCATCCTTCTCCTCCGGCTACTCTCTATATCATCGACGGATCGTCATTGCGAGTCGGAACGACGAAGCAATCTGCTGATTTACAGTTAATTATAAATTAAGCTCTTGCTCTTTTTTGATCGTAAAGTTATCGTCTCACAACGGTATAATGACAGAAGATAAAAATCTGTCATTGGTAGGAGGCACGACGAAGCAATCTATTTTCAATAAGCTGAATTACAATTAAATATTGTTCCAATATTGCCGAGAGGCAATTCCAAAATCGGCAATCGGAAATCCAAAATAGATATGAAGTACACCCATCTTTTCTTTGACCTTGACAACACCCTCTGGGATTTCAATGCAAATTCCTACGATGCCCTGTATGATGCATTAAAAAAAATGGGCCTTTTGGACAAAATTGGTGGGTATGAAAAGTATTTTTCTGTTTACCATGAAGTTAACGATCGTCTCTGGGCGCTTTACCGTGACAATAAAATTTCCAAAGATATTCTGAGAGGGCTTCGGTTTGAAGAATCGCTCGAATTAAACCACACGCCAATGCCGGGCATGGGTGACACGATTAACGATGCCTATCTGGCCGAAATGCCCAAACAATTGAAATTGGTACCCGGTGCCCGGGTAGTCCTTGATTATCTGCACCACAAATACAAGATGGCCATTATCACCAATGGTTTCCGCGAAGTGCAGGTGGATAAACTGATCCAATCCGGTTTGGAAAAGTATTTCGATAAAGTGATCATCTCTGAAGAGGTGGGCGCCCAAAAGCCACACAAAAAGATCTTCGAACATGCTGTTAAATCGATGAATGCACCCAAAAGAAAGAGCCTGATGATTGGTGATTCCTGGGATGCAGATATTTTGGGGGCCAGGCAGTTCGGGATGGACCAGGTTTATTATTGTCCTTCATCCGCAAATTTGCCCTCCGCCGAAGAGCTTGAAGATAAAGGTGATTCCAAGGCTACTACCAGGATCATTACACATTTGGGGCAATTACTGGAAATACTGTAGGAAGGAAGGGGCGAGGGGGCGAGTGGGAGAGAGGGAGAGAGGGAGAGGGGGAGACGGGGAGATATGCTATTTAATTTTTTTTAAAAGTTTTTAGGGTTATACCCATAATAATATAGTTATTATTATATATCTTTGTGGTTGTAACCCTATTTTTAATTTGAATGATACCAAGAGATACTTACCTTAAGCAGCTTTCAGAATACATTGACAAACCGTTTATCAAGATTTTAAGTGGGCTTCGAAGGAGTGGAAAATCTGTACTATTAATGCTGCTTCGCAAAGTGTTGATAACCAGAAATATTATAGAGGACAATATTATTTACATCAATTTTGAGAGTTTCGAGTATTCAGAAATTGACACTACAGCCAAGTTGTACAATTTAGTAAAAACTAAAATAGTCAATTCTCAACGCTATTATATACTGCTCGACGAAATTCAGGAAGTTGCCTCATGGGAAAAGGCGGTCAATTCATTTCTGGTAGATTTCAATGCAGACGTGTACATAACCGGTTCCAATTCCCATCTCCTTTCTTCTGAATTAGCTACTTATCTGGCAGGTCGTTACATTGAAGTTCAGATCTTCACACTCTCCTTTAGCGAATATCTGTTGTTTAAACAGCATCGAACAAAGGTTGAACCCATTAATTATTACCGGGAATTTGATTACTTTTTGCGCAGAGGAGGATTTCCTGCTCTGCACACGGCAGAGTACCCGGATGAAACAGCCTATAAAATTGTGTATGACATTTACTCTTCAGCTATTTTGCGTGACACAGTCCAGCGGCACAATATTCGTGATGTAGAGTTATTGGAGCGGGTAGTAAAATATGTTTTCGACAACGTGGGAAATAAATTCTCTGCAAAGAACGTTTCGGATTATTTCAAAAGCCAATTTCGGAAGATTGATCTCAACACCGTCTACAACTATCTCACAGCTTTGGAAGGATCATTTATCATCTACCGTATTCCACGTTACGATATCAAAGGTAAAGAGATTCTCAAAACGCAGGAAAAATATTTTGTTGGCGATCAATCCATACTTTATGCAGTGATGGGTTTTAAAGATCGGCTGATATCCGGGGTGCTCGAAAATATTGTGATGTTGGAGTTAAAACGGAGGAGGTTCCGCGTCTTTGCCGGAAAACAGGATCAAAGGGAAATCGACTTTGTTGCCGAAAGAGATGGGGAAAAAATTTACATTCAGGTTGCATACAAAATGACTGATACCTCAACCATTGACCGTGAATTTGCCCCATTACTCGAAATAAAAGACAATTATCCGAAATATGTAGTATCGATGGACGAAAGTTGGAAGGATAATCTCGAAGGTGTTCAGCACATACACATCGCTGATTTTTTAAGGATGTCACAATTCTGAACCCCGGGAGCCGGATGGTTAATAATCGATCTTTCTGGATGGACGGACGAACAATTCGACGTTCTTTTTGCTTATTGTTGCTGCAAGGGTTGACTTATGAAACGAACATGTTGTTTTCTAACATCCAAGAGGATGAAAATAATTTTCAGCAACATGGAGTTCCATACTACCTTTTAAAAACAAATTATTAAAGTATGAAATTAGGTTGCTAAGTTCGTATGCCTCTTTCAACTGAGGTCAATTTTTGAAATAAAAAACAACAAAATAATTACTGCCCCCCCCAATTTATCGTACAAATTAATATAAATGCCATAATAATGTCTAATATACCCCTAATATTTTGCATTTTTATCAGATATTTTATTTTTTACAAATAATTTGAAATGATTTCGGTAATAATTATTATTCAAAAATCATAAAATTAAAAACCAGATTAACAATGTCATATAGTTGGCTGAAAAATGTAAAGAAAACAAAAACATGACTTTTGTCATATTAAATGACTGTCAGTCAGGAAAAAGAATCACAAAAACCTATTGCAAGATACATTTCTTTAAATATATTTGCATCGAATAACAATTATTAACATATTTGTCCTTTATGGTTAAAATTTCTTTCAAAGGGCAAGTGAAAGCTTTAAAAATGGCTTTATTCGTCATTGTCAAACGGAGAATCTGAAATTTTTAACAGATTACGCTAAGGGGGAAAAGATGAAAATTTTTGTTTTACTAACTATATCACTGTTTAATTTTGTTTAATGCTAAAAATTTGTCTATGAGAAAAATTTCGCTGTTGCTTGTATTCCTGGGTTTTATAGGGCTACAAGTTATCTTCGCACAGACCCGTCAAATAACGGGTACTGTGACTTCGGGCGATGACGGCACCTCAATTCCGGGGGTTTCGGTCGTTGTGAAGGG
>JAMDDG010000082.1 GCA_023488865.1 Bacteroidota bacterium
TTACGCTATGGGGTTAAAGTCCTGTACACGGTAGGTTACGCTCATTTGGACACGGAATGGAACTGGGATTATCCCACTACCATCAATGAGTATATTAAAAATATTATGACGGAAAACTTCTATTTGTTTGAGAAGTATCCTGATTATGTATTCAATTTCACGGGCTCACGACGGTATCAAATGATGAAAGAATACTATCCGGATTTATATGCCAAAGTTAAAGATTATGTCCGCCAGGGCCGGTGGTATGTTTCCGGATCCTCGGTAGACGAAGGTGAAGTGAACATATCCTCTTCAGAGTCCTTAATCCGGCAGGTTTTGTATGGAAATAACTATTTCAGGAAAGAATTTGACAAGGAAAGTAAGGACTACATGCTGCCCGACTGTTTTGGATTTCTGGCCAATATGCCAACGATCTGGAATCATTGCGGATTATTGGGGTTTTCAACCCAGAAACTCACCTGGCAATCGGCTGCCGGTATTCCCTTTAACGTAGGGGTATGGAACGGACCGGACGGAAAGGGCATTATTGCAGCCCTGAATGCCACTAATTATGTAGGCCACGTAAATCCAAGGCTTGATCTGGATAATTCATGGAACGAACGTCTTGAAAGCGATAATAAAAAATACGGCATTTCTTTCGACTATCGCTATTATGGTGTGGGCGATCAGGGTGGCGCACCCCGTGAAAATGATGTAAAAAATGCTATTGGCAGCCTGAACAACAAGGATAGTAAGTTCAAGGTTATTCTTACTTCATCCGACCAGATGTATCAGGATATTACCCCGGAGATTAGAAAGAAGTTGCCTGTTTATTCAGGAGATTTACTACTGATCGAGCACAGTGCCGGGTCAATGACTTCCGAGGCCTATATGAAAAGGCTTAACCGGAAGAATGAATTATTGGCTCAATCGGCAGAACAGCTGGCATCGGTTGCTGATTGGACGGGAAAGGCCAGTTATCCGTTCGGTAAGTTGAATAATTCCTGGAACCTTGTTTTAGGAAGCCAGTTTCATGATATTCTTCCCGGCACATCCATTCCTAAAGCGTATGAATATGCCTGGAATGATGAATTCATTGCAGCAAACGGACTGGCAGAAGTACTGAAGAACTCGGTAGGTGCATTGGCTGAACAGTTTAACACGCAAGGCAAAGGAAGGGCTTTGGTTGTGTACAATCCTGTGGCCCGTAACCGCGAAGATGTGGTTACTGCCGAAATGAGTTATGAAAAACTTCCCGACAATGTTCAGGTGTATGATGGAAAAGGAAAGGCATTGCCAACCCAGATTATTGGCCGTCAGGATAATAAGTTGAAGTTTATCTTCCTGGCTAAAGTACCCTCGGTCGGTCTGGCTGTATATGACGTTCGGGAAAGCGAAAAAAAATCATCAGACGTAAAGGGTTTATCGGTCAGCGAAACATCCCTGGAAAATGCTTTTTACAAGGTAACCCTGGGAAGCAACGGAGATATGGTCAGCGTTTTCGACAAACTGGCTAAGAAAGAATTATTGTCAAAACCTGCCAGTCTTGAATTTATGCAGGAAAAGTCATTCGTGTGGCCGGCCTGGAATATGACATGGAAAGACCGGCAGAAGTCTCCGGTTGATTATATGGATAAATCAGCTTCCCTCCGGATTATTGAGAAGGGGCCGGTACGTGTGGCCATTGAGATCAAAAGGGGAGGAAGAAATTCGTCCATTACCCAGGTGGTAAGTCTATCGTCCGGAGAGGCAGGGAAACGGGTTGAAGTATCCAACCTTGCCGATTGGCAGTCTAAGGGAGTAAGTCTAAAAGCCGCATTCCCGCTTGCTGTCAACAACGAATCTGCTACTTACAACCTCGGTGTTGGAACCATTGAGCGGGGGAACAATGATAGCGTAAAATTCGAGGTCCCGGCAAAAGAATGGTTCGATCTGACAGACAAATCAGGCCAGTACGGTGTTTCAATTCTCGAAGATTGTAAGTATGGCTCGGACAAACCCAGCAACAATACGCTTCGGTTGACACTATTGTATACTCCGGAGACAAAAGACAGGTATTTGCCCCAGGCTTCCCAGGATTGGGGAGTTCATCAATTCCGCTATGGTATTTATGGCCATCAGGGAAGCTGGCAAAAGGGACTTTCCTGTTGGCAGGGACAATTCTTTAACCAACCCATGTTGGCCTTTGAAGTCCCTGCACACAACGGGTCTTTGGGAAAAGAGGCATCGTTTCTTTCTATTAATAAGCCAGAGGTGGGAGTCATGGCCTTTAAAAAAATGGAGCAGGGGGATTATTACTTAGTCCGGGTTAATGAATTGTTAGGGAAAGATTTACAAAGTGCGGTTATTTCTTTCGCGGGGAAAATTACAGATGCCTTTGAAGTAAATGGCCAGGAGCAAAAAATTGGTACTGCAGATTTCAGGGATGGGAAATTGCATTTTGACCTTACACATTATACCATCCGCAGTTTCGCAGTAAAGCTGGCATCGCTTCCGGGTTCGAAAGAGATAGGGCAAAAGCCTGTAAGTTTACAGTATGATGCGGATGTGATGAGTAATGATAACAACAGGGATGATGGCAGTTTTTCAGGTCGGCTCAGTATTCCTGCAGAAATGGTACCCGAAGAGATCGTTAGCGAAGGGGTTCGTTTTCAGATTGGAAGCAGAGAAGATGGCGCTAACAATGCCGTAAGTTGCAAAGGTCAGGAGATTAGCCTGCCGGAAGGATCCTATAATCGTGTTTACATTTTGGCAGCAGCTACGGAAGATACGCAGGGAGACTTTAAGGTCAGCGATAAGGTTTATCCCCTATCAGTACAAAGTTGGACAGGTTATATCGGCCAGTTTTACAATCGTGAGTTTGCCCTGGACGGGTTTACCGTTACAGACATCAATAGCCCGTATGTAAAGCAGGATAACATCGCATGGTTTGCTTCACACTGTCACCAGGCATATCCATCTAAAAACCTGGCCTATCAATACAGTTATCTGTATAAATACGGGTTAAACCTTCCTTCGGGAGCAAAAATGATCACACTTCCTAATAACGGGAAAATAAAAGTAATCGCCATCTCCGTAGCAAATGATACAGCGGGTGAGATTAAATCCTTACAGCCATTGTATGATGAGTTTAAGGATAGTCTCGCAGTATCGTTGAGACAAGGGGAATAGGCTGTCATGTAGTCCTAAAATAGCCATCCTGTTTTAGGACTACACAGTTCGTTCCGGCAGTAAACGTAAATGCCAAAGACCGATTAAATGATTATTTGAAGAACCAATATAAAATTTATGAAAAGACGCGAATTTATCAGTTCAGCAGCAAGCCTGACTGCCATCGGGTTACTGCCCGGAACCGTTTTCAGCCAGGCAGTGATGGCTGCAGGAGATTTTACCGTTGAGGCATACGACGACAACAAAGTTGTACGGGTTTATGACCGGAAGATCTCAAATTATGCCTTTTCAGGGGATCCGGTCTTTTGGAAAACCATCGACCGGAGTGTGTTGAAGGATATGCTTTCCAAGTCCCTTTCCGAGATTTCAGGCGAAAAAGGGGAAGCAAAAGGATGGAAGAAAATCCTTGCCGGAGACCGGAAAGCCGATTTGTCGGCAAAGAAAGTGGTCATCAAGGTGAACTTCAACAA
>JAMDDG010000224.1:0-1661 GCA_023488865.1 Bacteroidota bacterium
ACCCACCAATTTTGTCCAAAAGGCCCATTTTTTTTAATGCATCATACAGGGCATCGTAGGAATTCGCATTGAAATCCCACAGGGTGTTGTCAAAGTCGAAGAAAAGATGGGAATACTTCATATCTATTTTGGATTTCCGATTGCCGGTCTGCTGCTTGTAAAGAAGTAATTCAATTTTGGTTTAGGTCACATTTGATTTATAGTAACTTTGTGACCCTTTGGGTAATCCTTTGAGACCTTTGTGGTTAAAACGAGATCTAACCACAAAGGTCTCAAAGGGTTTCACGAAGGAACACAAAAAATAGACAGGAGCATTCTCCCCTAAGTTCTCCATCATTAGAAAATCAAAATTATTACTCACCTCCCAGCTCAATTCTCTTCGATGAGGGTTTTCCCTCAACAACGACAACAATCTCCCCTTTCACCGTTTTTGCCGAAAAATGGGCGAGTACATCTGAGCAAGTACCCCGGAAATTCTCTTCATAGAGCTTGGAAAGTTCCCGGGAAACTGAAACCTGCCGATCGGGACCGAAATGGTTCACAAACTGTTCCAGCAATTTTATCAGCCGGAATGGGGATTCATAAAATATCATTGTCCGGGCTTCAGATTCAAGCTCGGTCAAACGCTTCTCCCTTCCTTTTTTCTGCGGAAGAAACCCTTCGAAACAAAATTTATCGCTTGGAAACCCCGAGTTGACCAGCGCCGGGACAAAAGCTGTCGCACCGGGCAAGCACTCTACCTCAACCCCTTTATCGAGACATGTACGTACCAATAAAAATCCAGGATCCGAAATGGAGGGAGTACCTGCATCGGATATCAGAGCAATTGATGCGCCTTCAAGTATTTGATCTGCAATACGCTCAACCGTCTTGTGCTCGTTAAACTTATGGTGAGAGGCCAATTTGGTGCTAATCTCGTAATGACGGAGCAGATGATAAGAGGTACGGGTATCTTCTGCCAGGATCAAATCAACCTCTTTTAATATCCGGACCGCCCTGAAAGTGATGTCTTCGAGGTTACCGACGGGGGTGGGGACGAGGTAGAGTTTGCTCATTTAGTCAGATGTTGGGTGTGTTTAAGAGAGAATATGGGAAAATGGGAGGGTGGGAATAGGAGAATTGCATTACCCAAGTTCTCCTATTCCCATTTTCCCATATTCTCATTTTCTCATTATTCATCGCGTTTAGGAGAACCTTCTTTTCACCAGTTGAACAAATTTTTCGGAGGCTTCACTTTTGTTCCAACGGAAATTCGCTTTCAGATAATCTACGGCCTCATGGATATTGTTCAAGCGATCAAGCGCCGCCACGGATTCATCTAATCTGGATTTGTCGTTGTTGAAAAGCTCGCGTTGAAAAAGATACCTATCGTTCAAACTTAATCCCTCTTTCAGGCTTTTGATAGGGGCCGCATGGTAGGGAGTAGATTCCTCTTTTTTATCATCCAGGCTGTAAACCGGCAGCTCCTCATTTTTAGAAAATGGGGGAAAAGGAGGGGGAGAGGGGGAGAGGGGGAGACGGGGAGACTCGGAGACTTGGGGACCGGGGGACGAGACGAGGGGGGGGCTGGGCGAGGGGGAGAGGGAGGGAAGGGGAGAATCTTCAGGTAGAACGGTCTGAACAGGTTCTGTTTCTTCTTCCATTGAAAATTCGATTTCTTC
>JAMDDG010000224.1:1671-17825 GCA_023488865.1 Bacteroidota bacterium
AAGCTCTATGAAGAGAATTTCCGGGGTACTTGCTCAGATGTACTCGCCCATTTTTCGGCAAAAACGGTGAAAGGGGAGATTGTTGTCGTTGTTGAGGGAGAGGTTGGTAGGAGAATTCCCAAAGCGGACCGAAGAAATGGACGAGACGAGGGGGTGACTGGGCGAGGGGGAGAGGGGGGAAAAAGGAGAATCTTCAGGTTGAACGGCCGGAACAGGGCCTTTTTCTTCCTTCCTTGAAAATTCGATTTCTTCTGTTACCAGGGTCTCAGGAATGACCGGCTCCGTCGAAGCAACAGGTCCTTTTTCCGGTTTGGCCCCGGTTTCCTCCCGCCACTTTTCCTGACTGCCGGATGTTGGAAGATTGTTCAACAGCATTTCGAACTCACTCACCACTACTTTTGACCGGGAGATAGCGAGTTCTATTTCCTCCCGGGTCAGCGTTGCATCGTCGATCATTCCGGTAGCCAATGAATTAAGCAATCCAAGCTCTTCCCTGATTACACTCAGCCATATTGTCTTGTCCATCTCAAAAAATTTTCAGACTTAGTAATTCTGTGTCTTTTAGTTATGGAAATTGATACATTCCCCTTGTGCACTTTGTGAGAAACTTTGAGCCCTTTGTGGTAAAATTTTAAACTTAACCACAAAGTGTTCAAAGTATAACACGAAGAAATTTGTCAACTAAGCAACATTGATTTGTAATGGGTAAAAATACTAATTTAACCATACCATTCTATATCAGGATAGGAGGAAAGAAGTAGAAAAAAAACTATTTTTGATCTATGTTTATCGAGAGCAATTTAAATAACGGACGCAAGCGGGGCTGGATTGAAGTCATCGTCGGATCCATGTTTTCCGGGAAAACCGAAGAGCTGATCCGAAGGCTGCGAAGGGCGGAAATAGCCAAACAGCACGTTGAAATATTCAAACCCACCGTCGATACGAGATACTCTGCCTCTGAAGTGGTCTCCCACAACGAAAACTCCATCCGTTCGACCGCTATCGACAACTCCTCGACCATTTTATTGCTTTCGGGAAATATCGACGTCATCGGCATAGACGAAGCCCAGTTTTTTGACGAGAACTTAGTCGAGGTGTGCAACAAACTGGCCAACATGGGGATCAGGGTCATTGTAGCCGGGCTCGACATGGATTTCAGGGGTGAGCCGTTCGGCCCCATGCCCGGATTGATGGCCTGCGCCGAGTTCGTCACCAAGGTTCATGCCGTTTGCATGCGCTGTGGCCATGTTGCCCAATTCAGTCACCGGCTTTCTGACGGCGGGAAAATAGTGATGCTTGGCGAAAAAGAGAGCTACGAACCGCTCTGCCGCGAATGTTTTAGGGCCATTAACCCCCAAACATGATGGTCTATACCCTGACTGAAATTGCCACCATCGTTCAGGGCCGGATGGTACGGTACGGGAAAATACCGGATACTCCGGTTCGCACCCTCTCTTTCGACAGCCGAACGATCTTATCAGGAAAAGATACCCTCTTCTTTGCGTTGAAAAATGGCAGGAACGATGGGCATAACTATATTGCAGATGCACAAAACAGGGAAGTTACCTCTTTTGTCGTTGAGCGGCTTCCCGGTAGGGACGAAACCGACCAGGCATCATCTTACATTCTGGTTGACAATACACTGGAGGCTTTGCAACTATTGGCGGCACACCACCGCAGAAGGTTCAGTTATCCGGTTACGGCCATCACCGGCAGCAACGGGAAAACATTGGTAAAGGAGTGGCTGTCCGAAATATTGGGTACCCGGTTGCATGTAGTCAGAAGTCCGCGCAGCTACAACTCCCAAATCGGCAACCCGCTTTCAGTATGGCTGATGGATGATAGTTTTGACCTTGCGCTGTTCGAGGCAGGCATCTCCAAACCGGGCGAGATGGCAAAACTGGAGGCAATATTACAACCCGATCATGGTATTTTTACCCACCTGGGGAATGCCCATCTGGAGAATTTTTCCTCAGTAGAGGCGTTGGTTTCAGAGAAGGTGAAGCTGTTTGTGAATTGCCAATTGATCGTCTATTGCAAAGATTTTGAGACCGTTGATCAGGCGCTATCGAAGATTTCGTACACCCGTAATCCACGGTTTTTCCGCTGGTCGGTCAACGAAAATGCTGATTTGCAAATACTTTCCAAGGATTTCAGTGGCAATTCAACGTCGATCAAAGCCCTGTACCAGGAGCAAGTCATCACCCTTCAGATCCCGTTCACCGACGCGGCGCACATCGAAAATGCCATCCACTGCTGGGCCTACCTGCTGGCAACAGGTTTCGGACCGGGCAGTTTTGAGGAGCATTTTCTCCATCTTTCGACAGTTTCGATGCGGCTCGAAATTAAAAAAGGGATCAACGGATGCGCCATCATCGACGACAGTTACAATTCGGACACTGCCTCGCTGATCAATGCGCTCGACTTTCTGGTACAGCAAAACGATGCCCGGAAACTCAAAAGCACCCTTCTTTTATCTGACATTCCCCAATCAGGAAAAAATCCGGAACTGCTCTACCGAGAAGTCGCCGAATACGTGCGAAAACGCAACATCAGCCGGCTGATTGGAATCGGGCAGGAAATAAGCCGCTACCGTGATCTTTTTATCGTGCAGGAAGCGAGGTTTTATCCCGATACCAACGAGTTTCTGCTTCATTTTAAGGAATCGGATTACCGGGATGAGCTGATCCTTTTGAAAGGGGCCAGGAGCTTCAGGTTCGACCGGATTTCATCTTTACTGGAGGAGAAGAAGCACCAGACTGTGATGGAAATCGACCTGGGCGCGATGGCCTACAACCTCAACCATTACCGCCAGCAACTCCGTCCGGGTACGAAACTGATGGCGATGGTCAAAGCCTTTTCGTACGGGACCGGATCTGTAGAGGTGGCCAAGATCCTTCAGTTTAGAAGGGTGGATTACCTTGCCGTTGCCATTGCCGACGAAGGGGTCGAATTGCGCAATGCCGGCATCGACCTGCCCATCGTGGTGATGAACCCCGAAGGGCACAGTTTTAGCACCATGATTGAAAACCGGCTGGAGCCCAACATTTACAGGTTTCCGCTCTTGCGCAGCTTCGACGAGGCCCTGAAGAAAAGCGCCGTTACGAACTTCCCGGTCCACATCAAGATAGACACCGGGATGAAACGTCTCGGGTTTGATTCGGCTGCTGAGATCGCCAGCCTGATCTCCTTTGTTCAGGAAAGGGACACGCTTTACATCCGCTCGGTTTTCACCCATCTTGCGGTAAGCGAAGATCCTTCGAATGACCATTTTACCCACCGGCAATTTGAACTGTTCCGCGAACTAAGTGAACCCATTACCGCCGGATTTGACTACAAAATCCTGCTCCACATCCTCAACACTGCCGGTATCGAGCGCTTCCCCGAGATGCAGCTTGACATGGTGAGGCTGGGCATCGGACTCTATGGGGCCAGTTCCGGGCAGTCGGAGCAATTGAAAAATGTAGCCACCCTAAAATCAACCATTTCACAGATCAAAACTGTCCAGCCGGGAGAAACCGTTGGTTATGGACGTAATTTTGTGGCAGAACGACTTACCAGGATTGCCGTCATCCCGATAGGGTACGCCGACGGGTACAGCCGAAGGTTGGGAAATGGAGTCGGAAGGGTGATCGTCAAAGGTAGTTCTGCCCCCATTGTGGGTACAGTCTGCATGGACATGTGCATGGCGGATGTAACCGGAATAGCGTGTCAGGAAGATGATACCGTACTGCTTTTTGGCGAAGGCCAGCCTGTCAGCAAAGTGGCCGAATGGATGGGCACGATCCCGTACGAAGTGCTTACAACGGTGGGACCGAGGGTGAAGCGGATCTATTTTGAAGAGTAGAATTTCGAGGGGGAGAGGGGGAGACAGGACGAGGGGACGAGGGGACGAGAGGACGAGGGGACGAGGGGACGAGGGGACGAGAGGACGAGAGGGCGACAGAAGAGGGGGAGACAGGGCGAGGGGGGGAACCGTAGTGATCAGCATTTTGTCAGTCTAATCCTGAAATAAGTTTGAAGAAAGAAGGACTATCTATCCAAATATCAGTTGATTAAATGCACTCTCCCCCTCTCCCCCTCGCCTCTCGTTCAGTCGCCCCCTCTTTATACCGCTTTGTACGATCCGATATGGGGAAAACCCCGGAGAAATTCTTCAATGCCCATTCTTTTCTTCCCGGCAAGCTGAAGATCTGTCACCGATAGGAAACCACCGGAACATGCGATTTTTGCCCATTTTTTTTGATCAGAGAGGATCGTTCCGGGCTGGTGGGAATGCATACACTCCTCGAGGGTTGTTCTGAAGATTTTGAGGGAAATATTTTCTTTCAGGGGGGCCGAAAGTTCGGTCCAGGCTGTCGGATAAGGACTTAATCCCCTGATTTTGTTGTGGTTTTTCCGGACGTCTAAGTTCCAGTCGATCCGGCAATCCTCTTTAAATATTTTGGGGGCATGCAATCGGTCAGGTTCCGGGGCCAGTTTCTCCTGTGCGATGGGTATTGCTTTCCCCTCTGCCAGTGCATCTACCGTTTTTAAGACCAGCCCCGCACCGATCACCATAAGCTGATCATGCAATTCCCCAACAGTCTGGTCCGGAGAAATAGGGACTTTTTCCCAAAAGAGGATGTTGCCGGTGTCGATCTCCTGCTTCAGGAGAAATGTAGTGACGCCACTCTCCTGATCGCCATTCATGATGGCCCAGTTGAGCGGTGCAGCCCCGCGGTATCTTGGTAAAAGAGAGCCATGCAGGTTAAACGTACCCAAAACTGGCATCTTCCATACTGCTTCTGGCAGCATTCGAAAAGCCACAACGACCTGAATATCTGCCTTTAGCGATTTTAATTCAGCAAGAAAACTTTCCTCCTTCAGCTTTTCGGGCTGCAAAACCGGAAGCTGATGAGCCAGTGCATACGTTTTGACGGCCGACTGCTGTAATTTCTGTCCACGACCGGCAGGTTTGTCCGGGGCCGTAATAACCCCCACTACCTTGTACCCCTTTTCGATTAAAGCTGCCAGACTGGCTACCGCGAAATCGGGTGTGCCCATGAAGACGATGCGAAGATCTTTGCCGGTCATCACTCATAAAGTGCTATCCAGCGAATGCCCCATCCTGTCGCGTTTGGTACGCAGGTAAAATGCATTAAACTGGTTCGGTTTAATTTCAATGGGAACCGATTCGACCACTTTGAGTCCATATGATTCGAGGCCTACCCGTTTAACCGGATTGTTGGTGATCAGTCTCATTTTGCTGATTCCGAGATTGCAAAGTATCTGAGCGCCTACACCATAATCCCTCTGATCCGGATCAAAACCGAGGTGGATATTGGCATCGACGGTATCAAGACCCTGTTCCTGGAGTTTGTATGCTTTAATCTTGTTCATCAGCCCGATTCCGCGTCCTTCCTGCTGCATGTAGACGATCACCCCTTTTCCCTCTTTTTCGATTAACTCCATGGCTTTGTGAAGCTGCTCACCACATTCGCACCTGAGCGAACCGAAGATATCTCCGGTAGCACAGGAGGAGTGAACCCTTACCAGGATGGCTTCATCGGGTTCCCAGGTCCCTTTGATCAGGGCAATGTGCTCGACTCCGTTTGATTTTTGAAGAAACGGGATCAGCCGGAAGTGTCCATATTCAGTGGGTAATTTTACCTCTTCGCCTCTTTCGATAAGCGTCTCCTTATCGAGTTTGTAAGCGATCAGATCGGCGATGGAAACTAATTTCAGGCCAAATTTTTGCGCAATTTCCCAAAGTTGGGGCAATCGCGCCATGGTCCCGTCAGGGTTCATGATTTCTACCAGAACACCCGCAGGTTGCAATCCGGCCAACCTGACCAGATCGACTGTAGCTTCTGTATGGCCTGCACGCTGGAGTACGCCCCTGCTTTTGGCGCGCAGAGGGAAAATATGTCCCGGGCGGCCCAATTCATTGGGTTTTGTATCGGGAGAAGCAAGCTTTTGAATGGTGACAGCCCGATCGTGGGCAGAGATTCCGGTAGAGACATTTTCTCCCACAGCATCGACCGATACTGTAAAAGGAGTTTCGTGAATGGAAGTATTCCTGCCAACCATCAACTCCAGTTCCAGCTCTTCACAGCGTTCTTCTGTGAGGGGAACGCAAATCAATCCGCGTCCCTCTGTCGCCATAAAGTTGACCATTCCGGGTGTGATCTTCTCGGCGGCGGCGATGAAGTCCCCTTCATTTTCGCGGTCTTCATCATCCACAACGATGATAAATTCACCTTCCCTGATAGCTTCAATGGCTTCTTCAATCGTATTTAATTTTATTTCACTCATGGTAAAACAGATGGTTTGTAAATGAAAAATCAGGAACAAATTCAGGTTAGCTTATCTGATTTTATTTTGTTCCGGAAACGCAATTTTTTAAAAAAACCGGCGTAAGAATCGATGTTCAATACCGTAGAGTCTGTAACTGCTTTGTAAGTAAGAAAAACCCCGGCAGGCAGAAAGATAATCGTGGAAAACCAGACACCAAACCATAATCCTGAAGCAGCCTCACGGACATATTTTTCCGCGGTAGTTGAAATGACCCAGTAAAAGATAAAAAGCATTACCGATACAACCAACGGCATACCCAGTCCGCCTTTGCGGATAATTGCCCCCAAAGGGGCCCCGATAAAGAAGAAGATAAGGCAGGCGATCGAATAGGTATATTTCTTGTGCCATTCGGTATCAAAACGGTTCAGCATCCTAATGTTGGCAGTATTTAATTCATCTATTTGCTGTAAGGCACGAATGTTGTTTCTTGCTCCAATTAACGCAATGTCGATCAATTGTTTGCGAACAGGCAAAATGGAATTTTGTAAAACGCTGTCAACGTCGACATACTTGTGAAGCCTCATTTTTGGAACCGGCAAAACATCTTTACGTGCAAGTGCCCCTATTGAAACGCTGACTGGTTGAGGATAGTTAATCGTCAGGGCCTGCGCCGTGTTGGAAATTTCAACCTGTTTTGAAATGGAGTCGACAAAATATTGAAGTTGCTTGTTGTTAAGGGCCCGGAATTGATTTCGGAAGATACTCTCATCTTTTCGTTCGAACTCCATCCCCTGGAGTTTGGAATAGATGGTCTGTTTGTCAAACTTGTCGGATCGGTACGGATATCCTTTAGCTTCTTTGTTGTCGGACTGAATTTCCGCGTGAGTCTCTCCGGAATAGAGGTTCAGGATCATGTAACGTTTGTCAGGCGTGATTTTCATGGTGCCCGAATCCGCTACCGTGACCGTCTCATTACCCTGATCGAACCGGTGATCGTAAATCATGATATCATAAAGCATCGATCCGTCTTTTGATTTACGTCCGACTTTGATCGAGAAATTATCGATGTCGTTGGAAAAAACACCCTCTTTTACCACAATTTCAGGTCGCATCTGACGGATACTCGCCATTAGGGTAATCAGTTTTTTGAAAGAAACCGGTATAACCCGGTTGGAAAATTGGAAGGCGCCGATGCTCAAAAGAATACTTAACACGATGACCGGTTTCATGATCCTGAAAAGGGAGATGCCTGCCGACTTCATGGCCAGCAACTCGTTGTTTTCGCCCAGGTCGCCGAAGGTCATGATGGAAGCCAGCAACATGGAAAGGGGCAGGGCCATCGGCATAAGCATGGCCAATGTATAAATCAAAAATTCGACGATAATATGCATTTCCAGTCCTTTACCGACAAGGTCGTCAAGATAAACCCATAAAAACTGCATCAATAGAACAAACAAACTGATGAGCAGGGTGATGATCAGCGGACCGATAAAACGCTTGATAATATACAGATGTAATCGCTTCATGAAATGAATGAAGGTTCGAAGGGCAAAGCTAATGCTTTTTTATGATTTTTCGGAAAATTCAGGAGCCAATGGCTTTCCTCAGGCGGTTGATGGCTGCGTCCCACATTTTGGTCACATCCTCCTCATCTTCTTCCTCAACATGATCGATAACCAACAGGGAAAGATCTTCAATGATTTCACCAAGAACAATAAGAAATTCAAAATCAGAGGGTTCTTCAGCCTCAAGCCATTTGAACTTCACCGATTCCAATGGGCGGATGGAGAGCAACTCGGCGCTTTGGTTGGTATTCCCCCAGACAAAAGTATATTTTGCCCCAGCTACCAGCACATTGTCGGCAAACCACTCGGCCAGACCGGAAGCAGTGCTGAGCCTGCTGAACAAAACGGAGGAAGATGATCTTATTTGATATTCAAGTTCAATTCTCTTCATCATTTGGATACAAGAAACACGGATGAGAATGATGTGATTAGTTTCTTTTGCAAAGTACCATTTTTTTCATTAATACAAAAAAATGAAGGAGTACAAATATTTTACTATTTTCTTAAAACCGTCTTGCCTGAAAAAAGAAAGGTAGTATATTTGCAGGCTCAAACTTTGAATATTTGGCGAGGTAGCTCAGTTGGTTAGAGCGCATGATTCATAATCATGAGGTCGCGGGATCATCCCCCGCCCTCGCTACGTTGAATGGGAAGGAGTTAGGAAGGTGAAATTTTGTGGATCCTTCTTTTTAATTCATTTCCGAATGAAGCTGGTAAACCTTACTTCTGATCTCCGATAGGGTTCCGATAATTAGAAAGTATTCATATTCAAAGACACAATTTTTTGATAGGATCTCTTTTTTAACGGGAGCAATATATGAAGTTGAACTATCCGTGGCTTCTTTACCGGGTGACCCCGACATCCCTGCCAGAAAATTATCGCATTTTGGGTTGTAAATACCTATTCCCCAAAGGTTTTCATCGACAAAAGCCATCCAGTGTTCCGATACATTTTTATAGATTCCCCAAAAACCGTTTGAAAGGTTGATCACTTTAGGCTTGTCTAACGAAGCATTGGTGAAAGGGCTATTGCCGAGATAGGAGTACAGATTTTTAAGTGCCGAGACAGGATAAACAGCTGGGTGATTGACCATCTGCTTTGCGATCGAGACTCTTTCCGGCATAATACGATTGTTGGATGTATCTTCCTTCGTCAGCAATATTTACGATACTTCTGGTTGAACCCGACAACGAGAGGTAGGAGATGGCACCTCCCCTGGTCAGATCCAGTTTTAGGGTAAGGTTACCGTTGTCAATAATTGGATCAACACTATGCATCTGCTGACTCGATACCTGACTGTTGGCTGTTTGGGAGAATAAGATCAGCATAAATAAAAAACCGATGATGTCCTTCATAATAACTTAGTGAGAATTGCAGGTTGAATTCATATTTGCAACCAACAAATCATTGTTTTTTGTAATCAAATATCTGAATTTTGACCGGCCCAAACAATCCTGAAGACTGCAACGGACTATCCGGTTTGTAAGGAATTATGGGGCTCCAGGTTGGGCGTTTATCTGCCGGTAATTGCTGATCTCCGATCAGACGGTTCATCCAGTTATTGACCACCGAAATCTCTACTTTGTTTTCGCCTGGTTTCACTGCCTGACTTATATCTACCTGCCAGGGAGCCGTCCAAACTCCGCCAACAGCCTTTCCATTTACGCTAACCTTTGCCATGGCGGTCAGATTACCTAAATTCAGGATGATTTTTTTTCCTGAAGGAATTTCGCTCAGATTCACCGAAGTTTTATAAACTGCTGTTCCTGAATAAAATTTAATGCTGTCGTTTGCCGAAAGCGTCCAGTCTATTAGGTTATTGAATTCAACAGGTTTGGCTGGTCCACGTTTTGCCTTATCAAATGACACGGTCCAGGTTCCATTTAAATCTGCAAGTACTTTCCCTTCCGGGAAATTGGCCAACAAATCGAAATTAGTTGTTTCTTTAGCCTTCTTCCTGAAAACGATAAACTGGCTTTCATAAGCTTCCAGTTTCAAAGGCACAATAGTGGTTTTGGCATTTTGCCTGAAAGCAGGCAGGTCGCGGCTCGTTCCATCAACAGAATTCCACAGTTCAGGACTTTTACCCACAACCCTGAATTCAGGATTGATGGTAATGGTTTGATCTTTTTGATTTGAAATGAAATAGATATCGCCATCTGCCCGGGTACGGTGAATAAAAAGTGCCGGATCTTCCTTGCCAAACTTACAATCAGGAACAACGCCAATCAGGTTGAGGGCTTCCTGCATTTCCATTCCGGAAAGTATCATTCCCTTCCCAACTTTGGCCGATTTGGTTTTCACGCCATCCACTTTCCCCCAAAGCTCTGCCGCCAGCTTTTTCACTTGCTGATCAGCCTTAGGAAAATTTTTCAGGCTGGGTGAATATTTAGGCGCAGGACCAAGAACGACAGCTCCTTGCTCCACGAGTTCCTTTATCTTTTTCAACATTTCTGGGCGCATAGTTTCCAGTTTTGGCAGAACCAAAATGCGGTAGCTCATGCCATCTGGAAGAACCAGTTTGCCATCCTTCACGCTTAATCGGGTTTGAATAACTTCTCCATTGATGTAATCGAACGAATAGCCCTGTGGCAAAGCCGGGTCACAAATACCTGTCATCTTTGGCGCATCTTCACCAATAAAATAAGCTACATCGGCCACATAATTTCCCTGCTGAAGCATAAAATTGGTACGCTTCAGGTATTGGGTAAACAAATTCAGGTAGTCAAACCAGGTGTTGTGGCGGTTGAACTCATTTCCATAAGGGGCATTCACCCCGGGAATTCGTTCGTCTGGCTGCTCTATATACACATGCAAAAGCGTATTGTTAATGCCTTCAGTAAAAAAACGGTCACCGCGTGGTTTCATGGTTGCCGGATCGCGCGAATAGGCTTTCCCACCACAGGTAAACGACTCAGCAGAAACCTTGGTTTTTCCGTATATGTGGGCACATGATGAGGCCGCACGGTTTTCAATATTTCCCAAATCGCCTTCACTCCAGAATTCGCCCCCAACTTCGTCTGATTGACCACCGTATTGCAAAAATTCGCCTGGGAAACCCCAGTGTCCGTAATTTTCCAGCCAAGTTGTCAACCCGTTTTTATGACTGACTTCCCTTAAACCTCCAACATAATCATAGGCGACTTTATCAGCCACCAAACGGCGGAGATCCCAGAGAAAACGATCAGACTGGACAAGGCTTCCAACCACATTCCCTTTAAGAACTGGCAGATAAGGTAGTGGACTGTAACCATACTTTGATGTGAATTCTTCAGTCATCCCATCTGTCCAGTTTTGGCCTCCGGTTTCATAACTGTCTTCCACCACAATTTTCCAGGTTTTACGATCAGCTGCCGGAATTCGGCGCAAAATTTCACCCAAAAAGGCATCGAAATGTGCGGCAATGTGTTTTTTGCTCATTTTATCGGTTTCCAATCCTGTGGCTTCAGGGGATGCAGGGCCATTGGTCGCCCCGGTGGTAGTCATGCCTGTTTGCATGATCTTCCATTTACCGGCAGGGACACTCCAATTGATCGTTCCGTCAGCAAGCCTGTTTCCGGATATATCAACGACGGTTTTTGGATCAATAACCAGTGAAGGGTCCTTCACCTCAGGCTGAACCGGCCAAAGATAGTCTTTCCAGTAAGGCAGCGGGGTTTGGAACATTTTAGCTAACGATTTTTCAGGATATCGTTCAACTTTAGGGGTAGCTGAAAGTCCAACGTCTGCAATTCCGCCGACCACAGTTACATCACTCACGACCAAACGGAAATGCTTTGATTTGACCTCGGGAATTGAAAGGACGATTGGGGCAAACGGATCAAAACCTACGTTAATATTAGGATTACTCCGGTTTATTTCAAAAATTTTCAGTGAGCGGAAACGGTTCCCTTCTTTCACGAAAAACTCACCGGAAGCTTTCGTCTTTTTTTCGGAAACTTTTATAATTAAGCTCCTGACGATGGCTGCTTCTTTGGTCTCAAAGTCAACCGTCAATTTTTCATTCTGCTGAAGCGGAATTTCTGTTTTGTCATCGCCATCAGAAATAAATTTAATATTTTCTATTTCAGGCGTAGAAGTAATCTTGGGATTGAGCAGTTGATACGCTTTTTCATCTCCGGCCGGCATTTTATAGGCAATTACATTTACCGGCTGGAAATCTTTATTCGGAACAGGTAATTTACCGTTAAACTGTCCTGGACCAGTCACTTCAATTTCAGAAGAGTTCAAATAGCGCATCGACTGCTCATTTTTCACCCAGGGACCGCCCGATTGGCTCCAGCCCGGACTGTTGAAAATACCGATTTGAATGTTTAATTCAGTAGCCGTTTTCAGTGCGGTGTGAAGAATATCCCACCATTCGTTTGAAAAGATTTTAACTTTGCCATAAGGGACGCCGTGTCCGTAAATATTGCCGATAAAAGCCCTGTTAATCCCGGTGCGCTTCATCGCATTCAGGTCTTTGACCACGCCCTCTTTGGAAATGTTGTCAGATATCCAGTACCAGTAAACACTGGTTTGTACTGAATCGGGAATGGTTTTAAAACCTGATTCGATTTGGAAAAATGTTGGGTTGATTCCGGGGTTTCCAGCCAGAACTGACAGTTTTACGCCCAGCATCCATATCGACGCCAGTGTAAACAATTTGGTTTTGATTTTTATATGATTGAGTGTCATATTGTATTGTTTTTCATATTGTATTGTTTTTCATATCCATAACAATAAACTACTTCAGCAATGTCCTTAATTTTTTCAACCTGAATATCATGTCTTCTTTTATTTTAGCCATGTCAGGATTATTGGCTAAGTTGTTTATTTCTAAAGGATCTGTTTTTGTGCTGAAGAGTTCTTCGAAAAAGAAATTATCCGGGTCGCCTCCATTGAAGTAGCGAACATACTTATAGTTTAAACCGACTAAGCCTTCAGATTTAGGAAGATAAATCCTCCCTCCTTCTGTTTCAATCAAATGGTCAAAATAAAACTCCTTACGCCATTCAATATTTTCGTTAACCATCAAAGGCTTAATACTTTTCCCCTGCATAACATCAGGTGCTTTTACCCCGGCATAATCTAATATTGTTGGGGCCAGGTCTACATTAAGTACAATATCTTCATTTGAATGTTTATTTTGATGATGCCGGCCATCATATATTATTAACGGTACCCTTAGGGATTCATTATTTCCAAACCATTTCCCTTCCAATCCATGATCAGCTAAGGCATAACCATTATCGCTTGAAAAGATAATCACCGTATTTTTTTCTAACCCTTTTTTCTTTAATTCATCCACTATTCGCTTTATATTATCATCCATCCCTGTAATTAATCTGTAATATGACTTTACAGATTCCTGGTATTTTTCCTTAGTAGAAAACCGGAGACCCCACCTGACCCTTGCTTCATTGGTCTTCCCCTGAGGATTTACACGAAATGTTTCCGGATAAGCCAGATAATATTTATCATCGCCGGTTGCATTTTCAGGAATTGTTTCATCTTTATAATACTCATCGTAAAATGGGTTATATACATACCCGTTGTGGAGATTATTTCCATCTTCTACATGTGGGGCTTTAAAACTTACTTGCAAACAAAAAGGCTTTGATTTATCTCTTGTCTCTAAAAATTCTAAGGCCTCGTTACCTATCAAATCAGTAAGATGTATAAATTTCCCATCTGCTCCCTGATGATAATACTTACCCTGTCCTGGAAATCCTTTCCAATAATCAAAATCACCTTCAGGCATATGCGTGCCGACACCGTATTTTCCAATAAAACCAGTATAATAGCCACTTCTTCTTAACACTTCAGGATAATTATTACTTCTGGCCTCGCTTGTAAAATCTGTTGTAAAATTATTTATGCCATGCCGGTTAGCGTATTGTCCACTAAATATGCTAGCCCTGCTGATACAGCATATGGGACTGGTCACAAAAGCATTATTAAATGTAACACCTTTCCTGGCAAGTTCGTTTATATTGGGTGTTTGTACAATCGGATTTCCCATGCACCCTAAAGAATTAAATCTTAAATCATCTGCCAGGAGGAATATAATATTGGGTTTTTGAGCAGCTAAACCACTTAAAGGGAACATTGACAAACAGACTCCGGTCAAACATATTGGTTTTGAAAGCTTTGAAATTAAATTATTTACGTTCGACATAATATTTAGTTTAAATATTTAATTTGATTTATGTGACCCGGGAAAATTCCGGTGTATAAGCAAACGTTTTTCAATTGCGTCCAAATTAGTTCTATCCTCGATTTTATCTTCCCTTTTGCTTATTCCTTATCCGTTCACTAATTATGGCTACCTGTTTTAATACCAAAGGGAATGCAGGTACTGTCATGGCATGGCCATAACCATCAAATTCATACAACGTTGTTTCTTTGTGTCCTACCAGTTTCATCATGCGCATTAAATACGCATTCTCCTCATACCTGCCAATCATCTCCATTTCTCTGTCCCCAGTCATTAATATCAAAGGTGGTGCGTCAGCACGAACGTGAAATAGCGGTGCGTATTCATCAACAATAGGAATCATTTTAGAAATGCCTTTTTCATCTCTTATGGCCTGATGGGTGATGCCATTGCCACTCAGCGGGAACAATCCCGCAATTTTATTGGCATCAATATTATTGGCCTTCAACCATCTCTTGTCCAAACCTATCATGCTTGTGAGATAGGCTCCGGCAGAATGTCCTGCAACAAAAACCAGACTGGGATCACCTCCGTAACGCTCAATATTATTGAACACCCAGGCCACAGCAGCAGCGGCATCTTCCAGATATTTTGGACATTTCACTTTTGGATATAATCGGTAACTTACAGATACTATACAAATTCCCTTTTGCTCAAGTCCTAAAGGAAAAGCCTTATCCCCTCCAGTTAATCCACCTCCATGAAACCAAACAATTGTTGGAAAGTCTTTTACATTTCGGGGATAATAAATATCTAAAAGACATTTTTCACTGATATAATTATCCGATTGATTAATGGAAGTACTGTAATAGGGAATATTTAACCCCTTTAAATAATCCACCCTTTGAGAAAAAACTGTAAATCCAAAGATTAATAACGAAATTGAAATTATTATTCTTTTCATCTGTTTATAATAATTGAACCGTTCGCGTTTAAGTTGTTCTCCATCACAACAGGCGACAACTTGAACTCCAAGACATTTCGAAAAACTGTTAAAATCAGAAAGGCCCTGCCTTCCCAATCCGATGAACCCCAAAACGATCCTGTCGCTGGGGGCTATGCGGGCCCCATTGGCCATAGTCCAACTCGGGTGAATTGTCAATCCGGCCATACCCAGGGCAGAATAACCCAAAAACTGGCGTCTGCTTACATCTTTCCCTTTTTTTACCATGATTATTTCAAAATTTTTGTTTCCGAAGAATTATAATTTTCTAATCCAAATATTCCTGTAGCTAACCTCGTTGTTGTGGTCTTGCAATTGTAATGGAAGTTCCGTTTGATTAACAGGGAATTTCTTTTCAGCAGGGCGTGTCGGGCCTTTTATCTCAACATGATTCTGGATAAGTACGCCATTATGTAAAACGGTAAAGTAACCGGACGTCTTTTTTGAACCGTCACTATTAAAACGTGGCGCAGTAAAAATGATTTCGTAAACCTGCCATTTACCTGGTTTAAGTGATGTATTTACCAAAGGTGGGTATTGTTTGTAAATTGCTCCAGCCTGGCCGTCAGGATAGGTTTTGTTTATGAATGAATTTAAAACCTGGACTTCATAATTTCCCATAAGGAAAATACCTGAATTTCCATTCCCCTGACTTACTTTACCTTCCCATACATCTTTGAGTGGTGTTTTCCATTCGATATGCAACTGGCAATCGGAAAACTTTTCTTTTGTTTGAATACTGCCTGTACCCGGAACTACAGTAAATTGTCTACCATTCACCTTCCAGGCGGCAGGCCCTCCATTTTTTGAACTTTCAAACTTGCTTAAACTACCCTTATCAAATAATACAATGGCATCTGAAGGGGCTTTACCTTTTTTCCCGGGCTGTATTACTGTAGGTTCAGGAAACTGACTTTCTATTTTTTGGGAGAAAACAGTAGACCCTTGCAAAATTAGAAATAGAATTAAAAAACTTGCATTTGTATAAAACTTAAATACTTTTTTAGTCATCATTGTTTTTGTTTTTTGATTAATGAATAGGGTGTACGACAAAATTCCGGTTTAAGGGAAAAAAGGTTATACTTTTGTAAATCAACTAAAAATACAAACAAGTATAACCTTTAACCCCAAGGAGCATGGCAACAAATTTAGATGAAATAGTAGTGT
>JAMDDG010000163.1 GCA_023488865.1 Bacteroidota bacterium
TTGGTTATCAGGGATGAAGAGCGCAAGTAGCTGGACCAACAGACCGATTAACAGATCTCTTTTGCACATGTCCGAAAAATTTGGATGAGAAGAGAAATCGGTCAACCCCACTGCGAGGGGAGATAAAAAAGGGAGCTGCTGACCGCACTCCCTCTAAGTTACCGAAAAAAAACGAGAAATAAGAATCGTTAATTGGTTTTGAACGGATATTTCACTTTGGCCAATTCGTTGTTTGCCTCAACTATCTTACTTTTTAGGTCTTCTTTAAATTCTATCAATTTTGCCATCAGTTGTTCATCGCCGGTAGCGATCATTTGAGCGGCAAGGATGGCAGCATTTCTGGAGCCGTTCAAAGCAACTGTTGCGACCGGAATGCCGGGAGGCATCTGAAGAATGGCCAAAATAGCATCCCAGCCTTCCAGCGAAGCTTTGATCGGTACCCCGATGACCGGGACTGGCGTCATGGCAGCAATAACACCCGGAAGATGAGCTGCCATTCCGGCTGCCGCGATGATCACTTTGATCCCACGTGCATGGGCCCCTTTGGCAAATTTCTCCACCTCTTCAGGCGTGCGGTGAGCCGACAAAGCGTTCATCTCGAAAGGGATTTCAAGTTGGTTGAGTACTTCGGCAGATCCGGTCATAACTGCCAGATCAGAAGTACTGCCCATAATGATGCTTACTTTTGGCGTCAATCCTTTTATCATAGTAATGAATTCTATTTTCTTTGGTCTAAAATTACAATATATTTGACATTTTTGCCATCCGTTCACAAGTTGTATTTAACATCAAAATTAAACTTTCGTATAATGCTCATTTTTAAATAATTAAAAAATCTTCAATTTCCCATTGTCAAATATATATTACCAAATGGCCCTTGCGCCTAATTTTTTTTGCCCCCCGAAAAGAATATTTTATCTTTGCCTAACCTTAAAAAAAATACTTCTGAAATAAGACTTGTTCAGTCGATCCGGGGTCAGGATAAAACAACTTAATTTTCAAGAAACATTATTTTGGGACAACATTCTTCTGTAAATCACATAGGTTAATAAGACCTTAGAAAGAATGTTCCATTAGAACATTTAGTTAATAAAATTATTTCCACATGAAGCGAATCCAGCTTTGGGACAAAGAATTTGAGATCTCTCATCCGTTCGAAGAGATTCAAACGGCAATCAGGAAAATGGCGGCTCAAATGAAAAGTGACCTCGGAGGTAAAAGCGCCCTTTTTGTCTGCATTTTAAATGGTTCGTTCATGTTTGCTTCTGATTTAATGAAGGAGTTGGAGCTGAATGATGCCGAGATCACCTTTCTTAAATTGGCTTCCTATTCAGGAACTTCCTCTTCAGGGGAAATCAGGGAGTTGATTGGTTTGAACGAAAGTATGATGGACCGTACGGTTATTGTATTGGAAGATATTGTAGATACCGGTCATACCATCGCTGATGTGATCGCACAAATTACAGAGAAAGGCGCCAAAGAAGTAAAGATTGCCACTTTGCTTTTCAAACCCGATGCAATGAAAGTGAAAGTCCACCTGGACTATGTCGGTATTGTTATTCCAAATGATTTTATCGTTGGTTACGGACTCGACTACAATCGCAGGGGACGTAACCTAAAAGATATTTACACTTTAGTTAAATAAATTTCATGTTAAACCTGGTTTTATTTGGTCCACCCGGCGCCGGGAAAGGGACTCAGGCAGCCTTTTTGGCTAAAGCTTATCAATTGGTCCACTTATCGACAGGAGATATCCTCAGAAAAGAGATTGCTTCCGGTTCAGCTATCGGTCAAATGGCCAAAGACATTATTAGCAAAGGAGAACTTGTTCCCGACTCGATGGTAATAAATTTGATTCAGGATAAATTGGATAAAAATCCTTCGGTCAATGGATTTCTTTTTGACGGATTTCCCCGTACGGTCCCTCAGGCTGAAGCGCTGGATAATCTCCTGGTGCATTATGGACGAAATGTAAGCGCCATGCTTTCCCTGGAAGTGGGAAAAGAGGAGTTGATAGCCAGATTAATAAAAAGAGGCGTTACTTCCGGAAGGAGCGACGATTCAAACCGATCTGTCATTGAAAACAGAATAGAAGTTTACAACCAAAAGACGGCCCCCCTGATTAACTACTACCGCAACGCGGGAAAATACGAGTCAATCAATGGCGAAGGTTCTCTCGAAGAGATTACCAAGCGTCTGAAAACATGTATAGACCAAATACCACAAAATAGAAAAAGCCGTTAAGCGGCTTTTTCTATTTTGTGGGAAGATTTTCGGCGACCAGCTTTAATTTCTGGTACCACGCTTCGCCATATTTTCGGATAAGTGGTTCTTCCAGATATTTCCAAAGGGGCTGATTAGTTGATTTTCCACAAGCCCTGCCAGGTTTGCATATCTTCAATTTCTCATAGTTCACACCGTCGAACCGCTTGTATTCAGTGATCCTGATAGGGAAAAGATGACAAGAAACCGGCTTGCGAAATCCAGTATTTTTTTCAAAATAGGCCCTTTCGATCGCACACAGGGTGATCCCCTTGTCATTCACGAAAGTGAAAACACACTCATTTTTTCCAATAATCGGGGTAACCAGATCGCCATCCGAATCGATCAGTGAAAAACCCTGCTTCGCGATCTCCTCTTTGTTTTGAGATGGGAGGTATTCTTCAAAGAGAGGGTACAGTTTTTCAATGGTTTCTGCTTCTTCCGGTGTTACCGGAGCTCCACTATCGCCATCGACGCAGCACTCCCCTTTGCATTTTTCCAGATCGCAACAAAAACTCGACTCAAGTATATCCAGACTGACTATTGTTTTCCCAATCTCAATCATATCAGCACTTTACCAGTCATTTCAGCCGGGACCTCCAGACCCATGATGGTCAGGATTGTTGGCGCCACATCGGCCAATATCCCATTCTGAACCTTAGCTTCTTTGTTATCGGTAACCCAAATGCAAGGAACCGGATTGAGCGAGTGGGCGGTATTGGCGCTGCCATCTTCGTTGATCGCAAAATCGGCATTTCCATGGTCGGCAATCACCAACACATCATATCCATTGGCCCTGGCTGCTTCGACAACCTCTTTTACACACTGGTCCACAGCTTTGACAGCCGCCTGGATAGCGCTGTAAACTCCGGTATGACCAACCATATCGCCGTTAGCGAAATTGAGGCAGATGAAATCAGCGCTTTTCTTATTCAATTCGGCAACAATGGCATTTTTCACCAGCGGGGCCGACATCTCGGGCTGCAGATCGTAGGTAGCTACTTTGGGCGATGGGATCAGTATCCGACGTTCTCCATTGAATTCATTCTCCCGTCCTCCGGAAAAGAAGAAGGTCACGTGCGCATATTTTTCGGTTTCCGCAATCCGGATTTGGTTCAATCCTGCCTTGGAAACCATTTCGCCCAAGGTATTATAAACGTTGTCTTTGTCGAAAATAACATGGATATTCTTGAAGGATGCTTTGTAATTGGTCATGGTGTACCACTCCAGCGGAATCGTATACATCTCCTGTTCGGGATGGTTTTCCTGGGTAAACGCGATGG
>JAMDDG010000063.1 GCA_023488865.1 Bacteroidota bacterium
CCTCAGCGAACCTGCTGCGCACAAAATAATTGTTGATAAAATAATCAGGTTCCGTTTCATCGTTAAAGTGGTTTTTATTTAAAAATCAGGTTCCGTACAAATTCATTCGTTAGTATCCGTGCATCCTGTAGGGTATTTGCCTTCTTCGCTTCAATTTGCAGGTTGTCTATAGTTACATTTTCAATGCAATGCGTGCTGTCAAGCCCTTCAATTACAGAAGGTTTTGGAAACGCAGTGTAAAAAACACAATCCCTTACCAGGATGTTTTTGATCTGCCCCGGCTTGCTCTCTTTATTCCGTTTATTGACCTGAAAGTAAAAGCCCGCCCGTTTGGCATCCGGATAGTTGCGTTCGAAACGGTTATTAATAAAACGGATGTTTTCAAAAACGGCGCCATCTGAATCATAGAGCGCCATGCCACGGTCGCTTTCCAACACGTCGTTGTTCTCAAAAAGGATGTTTCGCATGGACGCTGCCCTGGTTTCAGTACCCACCTTTAAGGATGATTTTTTAGTCAGGAAAACACAGCCGCGAACCGTGATATCGTCCACATCGCCTAAATAATTCCCATAGTTGGTGGTCTTGATGGCTATATTGTCGTCGCCGCAATAGGCGAAGCAATCTTCGATCAGCACTCTTTTTGAAGCATCCGGATCAAATCCATCGGTATTGCTCAACTCCGTGTTGTTCATCAACTTGACATTCCGGATCAGCACATCCTGACAAAGAAGGATTTGGGTATTCCACGAACCGGGATCCTGAAGCATAACCCCTTCGATGGTCAGATTTTTACTGTTCACGGCCATGATCAGCCGCATCCGGGCATCATCCCCAAACTTCTCCCGCAACTGAGCGCCGTTGCCGTTAATAGCGCCATATCCTGTGATCTTTACCTGATCGGCATCTTTGATGTAGATGAATTTCCGTGTCGTAACCTTATCATCCGAACTGTATTGGGTTACATTGCTAAGGTCACTTTGCAGCGTAGCCCCGCGAACCAGATGGATATGGGTATTGCTTTGGGGCCGCAACTGTCCTGCGGTATAGACTCCTTTTGGGAAGAGAAGTGTTTTCCCGCTTAGGGCGGTTTCATCCATCGCTTTTTGAATCAACGCAGTTTGGGTTTTTTGTCCGCTGTTATCTACACCGTAAATTAGAATGTTCACCGCATCCGCGGGAATTGGCTCCGGAACTTCTGCAAATACAAAAAACTTCTCCGTATCGTTGATCCTCACCATTACGTAGCCCGGTTTGTCTAAGGTAAAGGTCACCCGGTTGCCTTTTACCTGACAGTTGATGCCGCGGCTGCGCGGACTGATTTCACAACTCCCGATTGGCTTATTGCTCGTGAGAATCAGCTCTGTCGGTTTTAATAAATCAAAGGAAACATATTGATAATGGGTGAATACTTTTACCTCAATAGATTTTCCGTTGCCTGTCAGCGAGTAACCCTTCCCCTGATTGTCCTGCCCGAATGCCCAGGTTACCCAAAGCATCGTGACTAACATTAAATAGGTTGATCTCATATTTTACTTGAATTTTATACTTAGAAACGTTTAAAAATATATTAATCCGGACTATCTGGTATTTCCTTAGTGAAACCTTGGTGTCTTTGAGCCTTAGTGGCTATTTCTTTTCTGCCACAAAGACACTAAAACACCAAGGTTTCACTAAGAGTTTTAATTGATAAAAGAAATTATAAAATTTAAACGTTTCTTAGTCTTCTTACAAATTTTTATCCGGAAATTTTGCTTTTTTCAACGCCTCAAAGTCCGGGATCAGGATCACACAGCCCGCTTCTACCGTGAAGGTATCGATCCGTTCTTTGGTCTTCTTGTCACGGATGCTTTTGAAATTGGCATACGGATTAATTTTACAGATCAACTGCAAAGCATTCTTCAGCTCATCTTTCGACAAGTTCGAAACCTGTGGCACGACCTTGGGCAACAACATTGCCAGATTGGTCTCGTTCAGGTAAGTCACTCCTTTTAAATCGCCCTTTTCCGCAATCACAACGGCTTGTCCGCCCTGCGGCAGCTGGTCGATCAGTTCGTTCACCGCCATAAAATTCTTGTCTTTGGCATTGACGATGATCATTTTGGCGAAATAATCGGTCATCTCCTCCTTGTAGGCCTGCGGCAGGTTTTTAGATTGAAGGTTCTTGATAATGGCGCTCGAAACGTTGTACTGCGCTGCGATAAAATTGTAATCATCGGCAACAATATACCCTGATTCGCCCGTTGCCCGGGCCGTCGCGTTCAATATCTTCTCCAAAGCATCCAAAGCATATTTGAAATCGATGCCTTTGCTGTCAATTTTGGGATTTTCTTTCACGACAAAATCATTCAGTAAGGAGCGGAATTGCTTTTGCTGCGCAACCGGGAAACGGAACTCCCCGGCATAATTGTTCATCACGACGGGAGCCTTCAGGAAATTTGCCTGGGTGGTGTTGATGGCCACCGCCTCACGGCCTTCGAGTTTCAGAACAGGCTCAGCAATGCCTTTGACGGGTGCCGGATCCACGTAAGGCACCACCTCTATCTCCGTTGACGCTGATTTCAAACTGGTTGCCTGGACGGTAACCTTCACTTTTCCCGTCTTCCCAATGGCGCGGATCAGGTTGGTGACCGGAGCATCGATGTACATGGTGCCTTCGTACTCTTCGTTGTTGTCGCGGTTGCTCACGTAAAGGTCGGAACCGATCAGCCTTGCGGGTCCGGTCAGGTCGAACTTCAAGGTATTGTTGGCGCCATAGACGTGAACTCCGTCTTTGTCAACAATGTCCACTTTGAATTCGATGATATTGTCGGATGTCGACATCATCTGCTTTTGCGTCGGGACAATGGTCAGGGCCGCAGGTTCGCCTGCCATCACCACTTTGCTGCTAACTTTCGATTTGTCTTTCGCGGTAGCGACTGCTTCAACAACCCCTTTCTCAACCAGGATATCTTTAAACGTCACGTTGTAGTTGTTCTCCTTTGCCGGTTTCAGGATACCCTGACTCTTTCCGTTGACAAACAGTTCGACCTGGTCA
Source organism: Bacteroidota bacterium (assembly GCA_023488865.1). Taxonomy (GTDB): domain Bacteria; phylum Bacteroidota; class Bacteroidia; order Bacteroidales; family Prolixibacteraceae; genus CAINVV01. The sequence continues at coordinate 3,035 of JAMDDG010000063.1, forward strand.
CAGTTCGAATCGACCACAAAATCCTTTTTTTGCCCCAGATATTGGGTACGCCAGAAATGGGGATGAATAAATACCATCGGCTTTTTGGCAAAATTGGCCTGCCATAGGTAGTAAACATATTTAGGGGTGCGCCAGCTGTCGACCCAGCCTTTCGGGTTCACGTGTTTGAGCGGAGAACCAACATATTCGCGGTCTGCGCCATGATCGGCATACAGCCAGACGGTGCCGTTGTGGTCTGAAATCACACTTTCGTTGGATTTGGTGTGCTGCCACTCCTCCGTCCCTGCCCATTGACTATCTTCGGGTTCGAGGTTGCGGTCGTCCTTGTCGTACCAGCCACGGATGGTGCAGCGGAGGAAACTTTCGACAGGCATCTCGCTGTCGGTATGCTTGCAGAATTTGGGATTGTAGGATTCGTTGTAGGGTTGCCGGACGGTAATGATGCGGGTAGTGTCTTCCTGCCAGGCGAAACGCGAATCGCAGGCATGGTCGGTCTCGTTGCCCATGCTCCAAAGGATGATGGAAGGATGGTTGCGGTCGCGCCGGATCATCTCCTTGCAGTTTTGTTCCTGCACTTTGGGGTCGAACTCCTGGTTCTTAATGTTGGGCAATTCTTCATCGATCGCGATTCCGTTTTGATCCATAAAATAGTAAACCGAAGGATCGTTGGGATAGTGTACCGTCCGCATATAGTTGATCTCCAACCCCTGTTTCATATCATTCATATCCCGGTAGGCAATCCATTTGGGGAAGGCGGCGCCCAGCCAGACATACTCTTCGTGCCGGTTAATTCCATGGAGATGGGTTAATTTACCGTTGAGGATCAGCCTGTGGGCAGTATAATCCCAGGCAACCGAACGAATCCCGAAGGTGCTGTGGTAAGTATCTGCCAAACGGTCCCCGTCATATACTTCGGTGTAAGCATGGTAGATGTATGGAGTTTCGGGTGTCCAAAGTTTGGGATTCTGAACAGGTTTCGGATTCTGAACAAATTCGGCAATTTCACCGGGTTTGATGGTCTGCGATGTTTCAATCCGGTCGAAAACCTTTCCGTCGGTTGTGGCCAGCAAAGTTACCAGCCTGACTGTTTTGGGCTGTTGATAGTTATTCTCAACGTAGGTTTTCACATTAACCAGTGCTTGTTTTTCTCTAACCACAGGCGTCGTGATGAACGTGCCTCCCTCGTGTTTGTACGATCCCTGGTAAGGGACATTCAATTGGTCTTTGATAACCAGGCGCACGTCGCGCACGATGCCGCCATAAACGACCCAATTGCCTGCATTCATGGGCGGGATGTTGTATTTATCCTTGAGGGTATTGTTGACAGCAAGGGTAAGCACATTGTCTTCCCCAAATTTCACGGCATCCGTGGCATCCATGTAAAAGCTGGTAAACCCTCCCTTGTGATCGCCCAACAACTTCCCGTTCAGGTATATTTTGGAATACTTCTGAACGCCGTCGAACTCAAAATATATCTTCTTGCCCTGATACGCTTTGCCTATCGTCAGATGTTTGCGGTACCATCCCCAGCCATTCCACCAAAAGGGGTTATCGTTGGCCGCCGCATTGCGGATGTAGGGGTGCAGCTCGCGGGTCGTCTCGTAGGTTTGCCAGGTGTGGGGAACAGCGATGACACTCCATTTTGAATCATCAAACGCCGGATTTTCATAACCTCCGTTTTCGGCATCCTCTTTGGGAAAATAGTTGAAGGCCCACTGCGTGTTGATATTCTTTTCAATCCGGGTCAATGCAGGAATTCGATAGAACCCTTCTGCGCGGATTCCGAATTGCAGAAGCAATAAGGTTAGAATAAAAAGCGTTTTTTTCATCGTTTGGTAGTTTGTTGAAATTGATTGTTACCGGCAAATCTATTTTCAAAGCATGTTTAGTCTTCGAAAGTGTCTCGTGAATAGATAATCTCAATCAATAAGCATGCTCCAAATATATAAAAACTGAAGCTACCTTTTCCGGTATTCCCGCGGGGACATATTCATCACCTTTCCAAACTGGCGTGAAAAATAGAATTGGTCATCGAAACCCATTTCGCGTGACACCTCGGCAACACTCCAGTCTGTATTGTCGAGCAGGCGGCAGGCATGCTGGATTTTTAACTGGATGAAATAATCAATAGGCGAGTGACCGGTCCGGTTCGCGAATAACCTCGAGAAATGCGATGCTGATAAATTCACTTCGGCAGCCAGTTCTTCCAGCTTTAATTTCCGGTTCAGGTTATCAAGCATAAAATTAATACATTGTCCAATCGGGTCTTTTCCCCTGCTTTCATTGATCAAACGAAACTGTCCGAGATGGGTAAACGAGGCCAATAAATGGCCCAGACAAAGGTTGGCGTATTCCATTGTTTCGATACTGTAACCACGGTCAAGGTTTTTGAAGATTTCGCTAAAAAGTTCCAGCCGTTCATTAATCCGTGAGTTTTTGCCTCTTTCAATCGGGATTGGCTGACAAGCCAGACTTGAAAATAAACCGGATTTTGAACCCGTGAAATGGATCCAGTAGATTGACCAGGGGTTTTGATCGTCAGCATAATAGGCATGTGGCATATTAGAGGGGATGAAAAAGAAGTGGTCCGGAGGAATTTCATAACTCGTATGGCCAATTTTAATTAGCCCTTTACCCCCTATGTTGTAGATAAGAATTACCTGGGGCACCCCTTTCTTCCTTTCACGGAAATGGTACCTGGCTTGCGGGTAATAGCCGATGTCGGTAAAATAAAGATCCGCAATAAGCGGATTACGGCTAACCAGCTCCAGAATTTTCGCAGGCACTACATAACTCAGTTGACCGGGGAAACCATCCTGCTTTTTCATATTTTATCGGGTCAAATAAATAGTATTGTTAATATTCCTAAGGTTGAAATCAAATGGAAAAGTATAAAATAATTTGAAATAAGCTCATAACTAAAACAAATTGCCTCAACTTCAACGTAAATATCAAAAATTTCCCGTTTACAGAAAAGATCAGATTATCCATATTTTCATTTAATTATTCATTTTCAGCAGGACTATTTCTATGTACTTTTGAAAAAACTAAATCAAAACGATGCAGAATCAAATCAATTTTAACAAAAGGTTTATCCTGGGTATTACCCTTGTTTCTGCCATGGGAGGATTGCTGTTCGGTTACGACTGGGTGGTGATCGGTGGCGCCAAACCTTTTTACGAGCGTTTTTTTGACATCACCTCTTCGCCTTACCTGCAAGGCTGGGCCATGAGCAGCGCCCTGATCGGCTGTCTCGTCGGGGCCATGGCTTCCGGCTACCTGACCGACCATTTCGGGCGCAAGCGGCCTTTGATAGGCGCCGCAGCCCTGTTTACGATTGCCGCCATTGGGACCGGCGCCGTTGATCAATTTACCCCGTTTATAATTTACCGGCTTATCGGCGGTGTCGGGATCGGCCTGGCCTCCGCCATTTCCCCGATGTATATTGCCGAAATATCCCCTGCACCGCTGCGCGGACGGCTGGTTTCCGTGAACCAACTTACCATCGTGATCGGCATCCTGGCAGCCCAGATCATCAATTACCTGATTGCTGAAAAGGTACCGGAAGGGGCTACCGACCAAATCATCCTGCAATCGTGGAACGGCCAGATGGGCTGGCGCTGGATGTTCTGGGCCGGGGCAGCGCCGGCATCGTTGTTCTTCCTCCTGTCATTTTTAATTCCTGAAAGTCCGCGCTTTTTGGGTAAATCCGGGAAATGGGATGCCGCATTGCACATCCTTGACCGGATTGGGGGCCGTGAATATGCCATTCGGGAAAAAAACAGCATTGCAGAAACCTTGAACGGCACCCCACAGAAAGTGGAATGGAAGATGCTAACCAGCAAAAAAATAAAGCCGCTGTTGATTTTGGGAATTGTGTTGGCAGTTTTCCAGCAATGGTGCGGTATCAACGTGATTTTCAATTATGCGGAAGAAATTTTCACCTCCGCAGGTTATTCTGTCAATGACATGCTTTTCAATATTGTGATCACCGGAACGGTAAACTTGGTTTTCACCCTCCTGGCCATGCGGATGGTCGACAGCTGGGGCCGTCGCAAACTGATGCTTCTGGGTTCTGTCGGGTTGGCAGTTATTTATTTCATGCTCGGAACCAGTTATTTTTTCGAGTTGAAAGGGCTGGCCATTTTAGTGCTGGTGATGATTGCCATCGCTACCTATGCCATGACGCTCGCCCCGGTTACCTGGGTCGTGCTTTCTGAAATCTTCCCGAACAGCATCCGTGGCGCGGCCATGGCCATTGCCACCACTGCCCTCTGGATCGCCTGCTTCGTACTCACCTATACTTTCCCGGTACTGAATAAACTGCTGAATGCAAGCGGCACCTTCTGGTTGTATGGCTTCATCTGCTTATCAGGATTCCTGTTTATCCTGAAAAAATTGCCGGAAACCAAAGGGAAATCGCTCGAAGAGATAGAAATGATGTAGCAACCCTACCGGGAAGCTCCCGATGATACTGGTGGTTCAAACACCAACCTATTATAATATATCGGTATTCTTTTGTTATTCATTAATAATCAGTCAATTACATAATAATTTCTATTCCCATTTATTTTTGTATTTCTATGTATTTCAACTCATATAGTATTTTAATGAATCATAAGTTAATGTCGTATAGTTAACGGAATTCTTCGTGCTTCCTTTGTGGTGTCCGTTGTGACCTTCGTAGTTAAGCATTTAAATTTCACCACAATGGGCTCAAAGGTTCTCACGAAGGAACCAAAGGGAAATCGCTCGAAGAGATAGAAATGATGTAGCAACCCTACCGGGAAGCTCCCGATGATACTGGTGGTTCAAACACCAACCTATTATAATATATCGGTATTCTTTTGTTATTCATTAATAATCAGTCAATTACATAATAATTTCTATTCCCATTTATTTTTGTATTTCTATGTATTTCAACTCATATAGTATTTTAATGAATCATAAGTTAATGTCGTATAGTTAACGGAATTCTTCGTGCTTCCTTTGTGGTGTCCGTTGTGACCTTCGTAGTTAAGCATTTAAATTTCACCACAATGGGCTCAAAGGTTCTCACGAAGGAACCAAAGGGGATTTAATCAATATCCTTAACAATACGGCATTGAATCATAGAAAAAAATTTATCCAACTATTGATTTAAACAATTTAAAATCAAGAAATTATCCATGAAAAAGCTAACATTCATAATTTGTATCCTCGCATTTTTGATGATGGGATTTCAAAAGAATGTCCAGGCGCAAAAAATTGCGCTGAACGGAAGCTGGCAATTTGCCGTTGACCCAACGGATAAAGGCATTTCCGAAGCATGGTACAATCAGGTATTGAAGGATAAAATTACCTTACCAGGATCAATGGCCTCGAACGGAAAAGGGGACGATGTTACGTTGAAGACCCCCTGGACGGGACAAATTGTGGATAGCTCGTTTTACAAGAAACCGGAGTACGCCAAATTCAGGGTACCGGGAAATATCAAAATCCCCTTCTGGCTGCAGCCTGTCAAATATTACAAAGGGGCGGCCTGGTACCAGAAAGAGGTAACTATCCCGGAAACATGGAAAGGCAAGCACATTGGGCTGTTTCTCGAAAGGTGCCACTGGGAAAGCCGTTTATGGGTCGACGACAAGGAAGCAGGCATGCAAAATTCGCTGGGAACACCGCACCAATACGACCTGACCCAATTCCTTACCCCCGGGAAACACCGGCTGACCCTCTGTATCGACAACCGGGTAAAAGAGATAGATCCGGGTATAAACTCCCACAGCATTTCCGATCACACCCAAAGCAACTGGAACGGGGTGGTCGGGCAACTTTATCTGGAAGCGCGACCAATTGTGAACATTGCGAACATCCAGGTTTATCCTGATATCCAAAACAGAAAATTTGCGGTCATTGCAAAAGTGCTGAACCAGGAAGGAAAGGCAACTTCTGTGAAACTTAGCCTGACCGTAACCGGAATTGGGGTATCAAAAAATGGATCAGGCAACTTCAACTTGAAAGAAGGTGAAAATGAGCTAAAGATGGAACTCCCAATGGGAAACGACGCCAAATTATGGAACGAATTTCATCCCAACGTTTATTCACTTACAGCTGAGTTGACAGAGAGCACCTCCGGAAACAAAGATACCCGCACAACCACCTTTGGAATGCGTGAATTCAAAGCCGTTGGCAAACAACTGCAAATCAATGGCCAACCAACTTTTTTGCGCGGGACGCTGGAATGTGCCATCTTCCCTAAAACAGGCTATCCGGCAACTGATGTTAAAGAGTGGCTGCGTATTTTCAACATTTGCCGTGCGCACGGGTTGAACCACATGCGTTTCCACTCCTGGTGCCCACCGGAAGCCGCTTTTGCAGCTGCCGATCAAACCGGTTTCTACCTGCAGGTGGAGTGCTCTTCCTGGGCCAATCAATCTACCACTATTGGCGATGGGAAGCCATTCGACCAATATCTGTACGAAGAAAGCCGGCGCATGGTGGAGCAATACGGAAACCATCCCTCATTTTGCATGATGGTTTACGGGAACGAACCTGCAGGCCGTAACCTGAAGCCGTTCCTGTCCAAGTTTGTCAATTACTGGAAAGACAGGGACAGTCGCCGGATCTATACTGCCGGATCCGGGTGGCCCATACTCCCTGAAAACGACTATATCAGCGACCCGACCCCGCGGATCCAGCGATGGGGAGAGGGCAACAAAAGCATCATCAACGGCCAGGCGCCCCGCACCGACTATGACTGGTCTGATTTCAATTCCAAATATCCGCAACCGGTGGTAAGCCACGAAATCGGTCAGTGGTGCGTTTACCCTGATTTTAAGGAAATTGCCCAATATACTGGTGTCCTGCGCGCCCGCAACTTCGAGCTTTTTCAGGAAACACTCAAAGAACACGGCATGGGACAATTGGCCGACAGCTTCCTTCTGGCCTCCGGTAAACTGCAGGCGCTTTGCTACAAAGCAGATATCGAAGCCGCCTTGCGCACCAAAGATTTTGGCGGATTCCAGCTGCTCGACCTGCACGATTTTCCGGGACAGGGAACTGCCCTGGTGGGTGTGCTGAATGCTTTCTGGGGCGAGAAAGGATACATCTCCCCTGCCGAATACAAACGTTTTTGCAACAGCACCGTTCCCCTGGCCCGCATGAAGAAGTGCGTCTTTACCAACGATGAGACTTTTAATGCGGACATTGAGGTGGCCCATTACGGGGATGGCCCGATCATCGCCTGCATCCCCGAATGGAAAGTCACAGACAAAAAAGGCAAAACATTGCAGTCGGGTAAATTTTCCAAAATCAATATCCCACTCGGGAATGGTTTTAAACTCGGAAATATTTCTTTCCCATTGACTTCGGTCCCGGCTCCTGAAAAATTAATACTGGAAATTACCCTGAACTCTGTCTCAAACAGCTGGGATTTCTGGGTATATCCTGCTAAAAATAAGGACATAAAAGACGAAGGGAAGATACAGGTGGTTCAGAAGTTGGATCCGCAAACTATTCAATTTCTGCAAAATGGCGGTTCGGTCTTGTTAAGCCTGAAGCAGGGAACGCTGGTAAAAGAGATGGGTGGCGATGTCAAAATCGGTTTCTCCAGCATCTTCTGGAACACCGCCTGGACCAGGGGTCAGGCGCCCAATACGCTGGGCATTTTGTGCAATCCCAAACATCCTGCGTTAGCCGATTTCCCGACCGAATACCACAGCAACTGGCAGTGGCGGGACGCCATGAGCCATTCCAACGCCATCAACCTAAGTAGCTTTCCTGCCGGGATAAAACCTATCGTGAGGGTCATTGACGACTGGTTCACCAACCGGCCGCTGGCGCTAATTTTCGAAGCCAAAGTTGGCAAAGGAAAGATTCTCGTTTCGGGGATTGACCTCATTCAGAATTCGGACCAACGTCCCGAAGCACAACAATTGTTGTACAGTCTGAAAAAATACATGGCAGGGACAAAGTTTGCGCCAAAAGCTGAACTGAACGCGGAAGAACTAATCAAATTAACCAAATAATTGAGCATAAGAGCTATTACAACTACTCACTATTAAAATTTATTCAGTATGAAAAAATATTCAGTCGCTTCAATTTTTATGATCGTTGCTTTCTTTTTCTCATTTGCTGCCAATGCAACATCCAATAATTCGGGAAAGGAAAATCAACCCAAAACTGATCAATCCGAAATTTATACCCCGAAACCAGGACCTAAACCCCGCATTAACGGCCCATTAGTTTATGGTTGTCGTCCAGGTCATCCGTTTCTTTACCGGATTCCGTGCCAGGGCGAACGCCCGATCCGTTTTTCGGTCAAAGGTTTGCCTGACGGGTTACAACTCGATCCTTCAACCGGCATTATTACCGGAACAGTTCCTGCAAAAGGCGAATACCCTCTTCTAATCCAGGCAGTCAACTCAAAAGGAAAAGCGAAGCGGGATTTCAAGCTGGTTTCCGGCGACAAACTTGCCCTCACTCCCCCGATGGGATGGAACCACTGGTACGCCCACTACGACCGGATTACTGACAAGATGATGCGGGAAGCGGCCGATGTCATGATCAGCAGTGGAATGGCCGACGTTGGCTACAATTATGTGAACATAGACGATTGCTGGATGAATGCCCCAAGAAATAAAGATCCGAAGCGGGTAGGCCCTTTAAGGGACGATCGTGGGAACATAGTCCCTAATAGTTATTTCCCCGACATGAAAGGCCTCACCGACTACATCCACGCCAAAGGGTTGAAAGCAGGAATTTATACTTCCCCCGGGACCTTAACATGCGGTGGATTCGCAGGCGCCTATCAGCACGAGGAACAGGATGCCGGACAATTTGCAGAATGGGGTTTCGATTTTCTGAAGTACGACTGGTGTTCCTATGGCAAAATTGCCGGAAAAGACAAAAGCCTCGAAGCTTTTCAAAAACCCTACCGACAAATGGGGTCAATCCTGAAATCACTCAACCGCGACATGGTTTTTAACCTTTGCCAATACGGCATGGGAGAAGTCTGGAAATGGGGAGGTGAAGTCGGTGGCCATTGTTGGCGGACTTCCGGGGATCTTGGCTTCGAACTGGACCGCATTTTTGATGTTGCCTTAAAAAACAGCGAGCACCGGCAATATTCAAAACCGGGAGAATGGAACGACCCTGATTATATCCAGATCGGTTGGATTGGTACCGCATAATGGGCGTTCCCGAGCTAACTCCAATGCCGGCAGCCATGCAATATGCCTACATGTCGTTGTGGAGCCTGATGGCCGCTCCGTTGATTTACAGCGGGGATATGTCGAAACTTGATGAATTTACGATCAATGTGCTTTGTAATCCTGAAGTCATTGAAGTTAACCAGGATCCATTGGGTGAGTGCGGGTTGGTTATCAAAAAAGGCGCAACTTGTTTTTTAATGGTTAAAAACCTGGCTGATGGTTCGAAAGCGGTCGGCTTGTTTAACCGTGGTAAAAGTGCAGCTGAAGTAGTTGCGGACTGGTCTGAGTTGCAACTATCCGGCAAGCAGGCTGTGCGTGATCTCTGGAGACAAAAAAAATTGGGAAAGTTCAAACAGCAATTTAGCGCTTCAGTTCCGGCCCAGGGGGTTGTCATGGTAAAAATCAGCAAACGCTAAGGTCGGAATGACCTGAAATTTGATATTTAAAACGATGGAGGTAAAAGCCTGGTACGAAAAAGTAGTTATCCCGACCTACGGAATCGGGAAACCCGAGAAAAATCCAATGTTCCTGGAAAAACGGGTTTATCAGGGAAGCAGCGGTGTGGTTTATCCGCATCCGGTTATTGAAAAGATATTAGATGAAAAGACGGATAAAGAATGGAATGCCGTCTTTCTGGAAAACCAATATTTGAAGATCATGATCCTCCCAGAGTTAGGCGGGAGAATCCAGATGGCTTACGACAAAACCAGGCAGCGCCATTTTATCTATTACAACCAAGTGATTAAACCGGCACTGGTTGGTTTAACCGGTCCCTGGATTTCGGGAGGGATTGAATTCAACTGGCCACAGCACCACCGTCCATCTACGTTCGAGCCTGTTGACCATTGCATCGAAAAAAACGGGGATGGCAGCGTGACAGTTTGGTGCAGCGAAGTGGAGCGCATGTTCCGTACCCGCGGAATGGCCGGATTTACGATGTATCCTGATAAGGCTTACCTGGAGATCAAAGTGAAACTATTCAATCGTACGAACCACCCGCAAACCTTTTTGTGGTGGGCCAATCCGGCCGTGAAGGTGAACGACGACTATCAGTCTGTCTTCCCGCCGGATGTGAATGCCGTTTTTGATCACGGAAAGCGCGATGTATCCGAATTTCCGATTGCCACAGGGACCTACTACAAAGTGGATTATTCGCCTGGAACAGACATTTCCCGCTATAAAAATATCCCGGTACCGACCTCCTACATGGCCGTTAACTCGAAGTACAATTTTGTGGGCGGTTACGAAAACGACAGCAAAGGGGGAGTGTTGCATGTGGCCAATCACCATGCGTCGCCCGGAAAGAAGCAATGGACCTGGGGAAATGGCGATTTTGGCCGCGCCTGGGACCGCAACCTGACTGACGAAGACGGCCCCTACATCGAACTGATGTGCGGCGTTTATACCGATAACCAGCCCGATTTTTCGTGGATCATGCCCGGCGAAGAGAAAAGCTTTTCGCAATATTTCATGCCCTACCGGGATTTGGGTGTTGTGAAAAATGCCACCAAAGAAGCCATGGTCAATCTGGAAATTGAAGATGGAAAAGCAACAGTTAAAGCCTACACTTTAGCCTCCTATCCGGCAGGAAAAGTAATCCTGAAAGCCGGTGGTTCAATCTTGCTGGACGATTCCTTCGATTTTCATCCTGCCACCTCCTATGAAAAAACGGTAGACATTCGGGATATTGATCCAAAAACAGTTGAAATTGCAATTCTGACCGCCGGAGGAAAAACATTAGTCAGCTGGCAACCCGAACCGGATCAGGAAAAGCCCATCCCCGAAGCGGCCAAACCGGCCAAACAACCGGAAGAAATTGAGAGCACTGAACAATTATACCTGACCGGCCTGCACCTGGAACAGTACCGCCATGCCACTTACGATCCGCTCGATTATTACCTCGAAGCGCTGCGGCGAGACCCAAAAGAGAGCCGTTGCAACAATGCGCTTGGCTTATGGAATTTGCGCCGCGGCAGGTTTGCCAAAGCTGAAAACTATTTCAGGGAAGCGATAAAAACATTGACCGAACGGAATCCCAATCCTATTGACGGGGAACCTTTTTACAACCTGGGAGTAACTTTGCGTAGGTTGGGCAAGGACGACGAAGCTTTTGACGCATTTTACAAATCAGTTTGGAACAGCGCCTGGATGGACAACGGCTATTTCCAGTTAGCCTGTCTCGCAGCCAAAAAACAAAGTTGGGAAGAGGCGCTCGAACTAATTGATCGTTCGCTGATCCGAAATTGGCACAACCACAAAGCCCGTCAATTAAAGGTAAGCATCCTCAGGAAACTGGGAAAAACAAACGATGCCATAGACCTGATCGAAGCATCATTGGAACTGGATCCATTCAATTTTGGCGTATTGTTCGAAAAACATCTCCTCCAACCTGACAGCGACGAAGACCTGTCAGGTTTAACCAACATCCATACCTACCTCGAATTTGCCCTCGATTTTGCCTGGGCCGGATTGTTCGATGAAGCTATCGAACTTATCAGCATCGGAATCAGTGAACAAAAGGATCGTCCGGTGTACCCAATGGCATTCTATTATAAAGCCTGGTTCGAGGCTCAAAACGGGGATCAGGAGTCATCAGAAAGAACTTTGAAAGAAGCCGCTAATGCTTGTCCTGATTATTGTTTTCCCAACCAAACGGAAGCAGTGGTAGTGCTCGAATGGGTCAAACTGCAAAATCCATCCGATGCAAAAGCCCCGTACTACCTGGGCAATTTCTGGTACAATGCCCGTCAATATGACGAGGCTATTTCGAATTGGGAGTTATCGGTTAAGATCGACGACAGCTTTCCAACAGTACACAGAAACCTCTCACTGGCCTATTTCAACAAACAGAAGGAACCTGAAAAAGCATTAGCCGAACTTGAAAAGGCGTTTACCCTTGATCAGACGGATGCCCGTATCCTGATGGAACTGGACCAGTTATACAAACGGATGAATTATTTGCCGGAGCGTCGGCTGCAAAACCTGGAAAAATACCTGGATTTGGTTGAAGACCGGGATGATTTATACCTTGAACGGGCAACCCTGTACAACCTCCTCGGCCAATATGAAACGGCATTCGAACTGATCATGTCCCGTAAGTTTCATCCATGGGAAGGCGGGGAAGGAAAAGTTACCGGTCAGTATGTTCTCAGTCTGACCGAAATGGCCAAAAAGGGCATTAAAGATCAGCAATATGAGAAGGCTGTTGAAATATTAAATTGTGCCCAATTCTATCCGGAAAACCTGGGTGAGGGAAAGCTGATCGGGGCGCAGGAGAACGAGATTTTCTACTGGCTTGGCTGTGCTTTCAACGGTTTGGAAAACAGAGAAAAAGCGACCGAATCCTGGGAAATGGCAGCGTCTGGGATGAACGAACCATCTGCTGCGATCTTCTACAACGACCAGCAGCCCGATACCATTTTTTATCAGGGACTGGCATTAATAAAATTGGACAAAAAAGAAGAGGCCAAAGAACGCTTTGAGAAGCTGGTCAACTTTGGAAAACAACATCTGGATGACGAGTTTAAATTGGATTATTTTGCCGTTTCCCTGCCCGATTTGCAGATTTGGGAGGATGACCTGGATAAGCGAAATCGCCAAAATTGCCAAAATTTGATTGAATTAGGGAATGCAGGTTTAAATCTAAAAATAAACTAATACTTTGTGGGGAACTTTAGTCCGATATTTTGAGGAGAAACCAGGATAGCCCCATACTACTAATATTTCTATTTTGGGTTAAGTAGGAAGGATCAATTCTAACGAAGAAAATTCTACTTTTGAGACAACCATAATAACTATTTAACCGGGCAATTAATGAAATTAAAAAATCTAAAATACGGATACTTCTTTTTGTTGAACGCATTTCTCTTTAGCGTTTTAACCAATTCAATCTCAGCACAGGGAAAATCTGCAACCCCAAAGATCCCAATCGGATTGGATGCCTACCGGATGTGGGACCAATGGCCGGCACAGCGGATAGGCGTACGTGCTTATATGAGAAGCACCTACGACAGGACTGGGGCAAACGAGGGCGCTGATGCTTCGCACTTCCTTTTTGCCAATGGAGAAAACTGCAATGTGACCCTCGACGTAAAAGGCAAAGGGGTTTTATACTTCTTTCGTGCCAACCATTGGCATGGCAGTCCCTGGCATTTCGTGGTCGACGGAAGGGACAATGTGGTAAGCGAGTCCGGCACAAGCGATCCGGTCAATGCAAAAAGGGTATTCAAATCCTCCAATTTTATCCCGGAAGCCACATTCCCGCGTCCGCTCAACTGGACCTGGGAAACAACCAAAGGCGCAGACCTGATCTGGACCCCTATGCCTTTTGAACAATCGATGCGGATCGCTTATTCCCGGACACATTATGGTACAGGCTATTACATTTTCCACTTGTACGCGAATGAAGAAAATCTTTCGCAGCATATTGGTTCTTTCGAAATCAGCAAGGCCCCCGAAAACGATGTACTTAATCTGCTGGGGCATGCAGGAAGCGATGTCGCCCCAATCAATATTCCAACGAAGAGTGGGAAAATTACTTTAGATAAAGAAAGTGTCGCTTTCGCTGAAATTCAGACTGAAGCCTCACAGGTTAGGGCATTGAAGTTTGTTCTCCCAATGGAAAATGCCACTGATCTTGAAAAAATACACCTGGTCGCTACCTGGGACGATGCCAAATATCCTTCGATAGATGCCCCGCTTTGTTTGTTCTTTGGCGCCGGGACGTTGTACAACCGCGAACAGCAGGAATACTTAGTGAAGGGGTTCCCCATCAACATCCGGTACGACTATCCAAACAAAAAAATTGAGCTGGCCTGTTATTATCCAATGCCTTTCTTCAAATCGGCAAAATTTGAATTGGCCGGGATCGTACCCGGAAAGACTACAATCGATTACGAAATCCGTTATGAGCCATTAAAAACACAAGCTAACTTAAGCAGCTATTTTCATGCTACTTACAAAGACATTCCCACACCCGAACCCGGTAAGGATATGGTTTATCTCGATACCAAGGGTATTGAAGGCAACGAAGATTGGTCGGGAAGTTTTGTGGGTAATTCATTTATATTTTCCCACAACGGATTCCTTGGGACCCTGGAAGCCGATCCCCGGTTTTTCTTCGACGACAGCAAAACTCCCCAGGCACAGGGAACCGGGACCGAAGAATGGGGCGGTGGCGGCGACTACTGGGGCGGCCTGAATATGACCCTGCCGTTTGCCGGTCACCCATGCGGCGCCATCAAAAAAGAGGCAGCCAAAGACGAAAAAGACCTGATCGAATCGGCTTATCGTTTCTTACTGGCAGATCTGATGCCTTTCGGGAAACGTGCGGTGATCAAATTTGAGCACGGAGGGGAAAACCTTTCTACCGAACATTATGAGTGTGTCAGCTATTGGTATGGCTTACCAAAACCATCACTCATCAAAACCGACGAATTTGACATGGGCAACAGGGTAAGCGAGCAAAGTCACGCCTACTATTCTCCTGGTTGT
>JAMDDG010000143.1 GCA_023488865.1 Bacteroidota bacterium
CACGTTCGAGCATGTATTTGCGAATGAATTTGATCCATTTTTCACGGCTGGAGCGCAACGCTTTTGCATACCCGTATCCCGGCAGGTCGACTAAGTACCACTCATTATTGACAATAAAGTGGTTGATAAGACGTGTTTTGCCCGGCTCGGAGGAAGTCTTTGCCAGGTTTTTCATCCCCATCAGCATGTTTATGAGGGAAGATTTCCCTACATTGGACCTGCCGATAAACGCAAATTCGGGCATATCGCTCACCGGACATAGTCCGGGATCGGTGTTGCTTACGACGAATTCGGCACTTTTGATCAACATGATAGTGAGTTATAGCTTATTCTATGTAGACTTCAAGCAGTTCTGTTTCGGCTCCGTCCGCAGGGTTCAAAGTGAAGTTTTCGATGGATGCGGGAACAAGAAGGGTTTCCCCTTTCTGAACATTGATTGAACCGGATTCCCATTGCAAGGTGTAACTTCCTTCGAAACAGAGGTAAATAACGAAGGTGTCAAGTTTACTGAAATCCCGCTCAGTATCTGAAGTCAGTTGAAGTAAATTGGTTGTAAAATAGTTGCATTTTACCAGTTCAACCGGCTCATTCAGCTTAGGCTGATAGGCGGCATGGCCCTCTTTGTGGTGATTGAAATTGATGGCATCCAGGGCCAGTTCGGTATGCAGCTCGCGGGACTGACCTTTGTCATCGACGCGGTTAAAATCAAATATCCGGTAGGTGACATCGGAGGTTTGCTGAATCTCGGCTACGACAATGCCTTTCCCTATGCCATGGACCCTGCCTGCAGGAATAAAAAACACATCACCAGCTTTGGCCGGGTCGAATTGCAACAGATTTTCCAGTTTTCCATTTTGGAGGGCGATCAGATAACTGTCACGATCAATGGTCCGGTTAAACCCGGAGATCAATTCAGCGCCCTCATCGGCCTTTACCACATACCACATCTCGGTTTTGCCGAAGGCACCGTGCCGTTCTTTCGACAGTTCATCATCCGGATGTACTTGGATGGAGAGCCGGTCGTTGGCATCGATGTACTTGATCAAAAGTGGAAATTCGGTACCAAACTTATCGTATATTTTCTCACCCACCAGTTCTCCCATATAGACTTCGATCAACTCTTCCAGGTTATTTCCCTTCAGAAATCCATCTGAAACGACCGAAATATCATCCTGGACACCGGAAAGTTCCCAGGATTCTCCGCAATGGGCAATATTGCAGTTTTTATTTAAAAGAGCGGACAATTTATTCCCCCCCCAAATTCTCTCTTTAAATATGGGCCTGAATTTTAACGGATACAGACTTTTCATAATATTATTAATTTTCTTTTTTAGAAGTGCCTAAAGTGAACTAAAGTGACTAAAATGCCTAAAGTACTTGCGGCTCCATCCTAATTTTCGTTTCACGTTTCGCTCTTCTCGTTTCAAATGTTGGGGAGAATTCAACTTTCCAGAGTCCATTCGCCCACTCTCCCCCTCGCCAAGTCTCCCCCTCACCCTTAGTTAATCCAGATAATCGACAACAGCCCTATCGACAGTATTCGCACGGATCAATCCAACCACTTTCTGGTGTTCGGGATGATCACGGTAGGTCTCAAAATCTTCAAAAGAACCGAAACGGGTGATCAGTCCAAGGTCAAAAGAGGCAGCTTGTAATTCAAAATTGTTTCCAACTTCAATCTGTTTGAGTTCTGCAATTTTTTCTTTAAGGCCCAGCAGGGCATTTTTTATTTGATCGCGAATTTCAGATTTGAGCCGGTCATTCTGAAAATCTTTGAGTTTAAAAAGGACAATGTGGTTGAACATGGTTATAATAATTGAAAATGGACAGTTGACAATTGAAAATGAATTGAAAGAATCTGATTACAGTGCAAAAATAACAGATATTCTCCATTCTGCCCTCTTTTTGGGAAGAGGTAAAATTCCGGGTGGGTAAAATTTAACTTATCTTTGTATAAAAGCTAAAAAGTATTTCAGGTATGAGTATGTTGATCATTGGAATAGCCGGAGGAACGGGATCCGGAAAAACAACGGTGGTAAATAAGATTATTGAACGATTGGCCGAAAAAGATGTGACGATACTGTCGCAGGATGCCTACTACCGTGACAACAGCGATCTCCCTCTGGAAGAACGGCAAAAAATAAATTTTGACCATCCGGATGCACTGGAATTTGAACTTTTGGCTGAAAATATCCGCAAACTGAAAAGAGGCGAAACCATTCAGCAACCGATATATTCGTACCTAACCTGCACCCGTGCCTCCGAAACAACAACCATCGTTCCGCGAAAAGCCATCATCGTGGAGGGAATTCTCATTCTTTGGCCCAAAGAATTACGTAAATTGATGGATATCAAGATATTTGTGGATTGCGAAGCCGATGTGCGGTTGTCTCGGGTGATTCAGCGCGACCTGATTGAGCGGGGCAGGGATGTTCACCAGGTTTTGCACCGGTATGAAGAAACCGTTCGTCCAAGTCACCTGCAATTTATAGAGCCTACCAAAAGATATGCCGACATAATCGTACCGGAAGGGGGCAATAACAGGGTAGCCATTGACATTATCACCCAATATATAGAAAAGCACCTGAACGATCATTAATAAAAATGAATGGACAATTGACAATTACGGATTAGGATGATAAGCGAATAGCTTACAGTAACAGGTAGAACTTCATTATCAACTTCTTTTATATTTTACTTATGCTCGATAAAATTCAACCCGAACACCTTCTTTACCTGGATATTGAAACCGTGCCACAGGTAGAAAACCTGACAGACTTTCCCGAAAAAATGCAAAAACTTTGGATGCGCAAAGCGGATGCGATGGCAAAAGAAGGTGAAATTGCCGAAAAACTTTTCGAGCGGGCAGGGATTTATGCTGAGTTCGGAAAGATTGTCTGCATCTCATGTGGTACCATTTACCGGAGGGGAAATACAAGAATTTACCGGGTGAAATCCTTTTTTGGTACAGATGAAACCGTTTTGTTAAAAGATTTTCTGGTGATGTTGGAGAAATTTATGGCCAATCCAGCCCACCGTCTGTGTGCCCACAACGGGCAGGAGTTCGACTTTCCCTACATTGCCAGAAGGGTTTTGGTCAATGGGTTGAAATTACCTTCCATTTTGGATATCGCCGGTGCCAAACCCTGGGAGGTGCGTGATTATCTTTTGGATACCATGCAGTTGTGGAAATTCGGCGATTACAAGCATTACACCTCGCTCGACCTTTTATGTTCGATATTTGATGTCCCGACGCCCAAGGATGATATTGACGGCAGCCAGGTTGCCGGTGTTTACTACCGTGAAGGCGATCTGGAGAGAATTGCCCGTTATTGCGAAAAAGATACCCTGGCCGTTGCCCAGATTCTGCTTAGATTTAAAGGCGAACCGTTGATTGATCCCGAAAATTTCGAGATTGTGCAATAGGTGTTTAACCACGAAGGTCTCAAAGGTTTACACAAAGGTGTAGAAGTAGGATTCAATTCCTTGAAAGGAGTTGTGAAGAAAAAAGACGACTTCAAAAAAACTC
>JAMDDG010000270.1 GCA_023488865.1 Bacteroidota bacterium
GCATACACTTTCGAACCTCCCATGATGGCGGTAAAAGGACGCTGAGGCGCTTTGAGCACTTTATCGAGGCTCTCCACTTCGCTGGCAACCAGTAATCCAAACAGCTTGTCGTTAGGAAAGAATTTGGCAATTACAGCGGTGGAAGCGTGGGCGCGGTGTGCCGTACCGAAAGCATCGTTCACCCAAACGTCGCCTAACTCGGAAAGTTGACGGGCAAATTCTTCGTCTCCGGCTTCTTCTTCTGGATGAAAACGCAGGTTCTCCAGAACCAGCACTTCGCCAGGTTTAAGCGCTGAAGCCATTGCTTTGGTTGCTTCTCCGATACAGTCGGGCGCCATTTTAACGGCTTTGCCACCTAATAATTTGCTCAGATGTGGCACCAGGTGCTTCATGGAGAATTTATCTTCCGGTCCTTTTTTCGGACGGCCAAGGTGCGACATAATGATCACTGCCCCGCCTTTCCCCAGGATCGTATTGATGGTAGGTAAAGCTGCCGTCATTCGGGTATCGTCGGTAATTTCGAACTGTTCGTTGAGCGGAACATTGAAGTCAACTCTGATTAAGGCCTTTTTGCCTGAAAAGTCATAAGTTTCAATCGTCTGCATAGGAGTGTAATTTAATTTTTTGAGAAGTCCAAAGATAGTGTATATCTGTTCGATAAGCGCCATTTTTGTGTTAATTTATTACTAATTCACGGGAGTTTGGCAGGGTGCGGCCAGGATGCGCAATTTTTTTTACTTTTGGGAAGTGAGCCAATCCGGTTCAAATTATTGCTTCATCTGATCTATGCAATTTAAGGAAGTCGTCGGACAGCGTCCGACAAAAGAGTTGTTGATTCAACTGGCAAAAGAACATCGTGTCCCGCATGCCCTCATGCTGATTGGCCCTCCCGGCAACGGGAAACTGGGGCTGGCTTTGGCCTTTGCCCAGTACCTGAATTGCAAAAATAAAACGGAGATTGATTCGTGCGGCGTTTGCAGTTCCTGTCTCAAATACAAGAAGTTGATTCACCCTGATTTGCATTTTACCTTTCCGGCAGGGGATGATCTATGTCGATGAGGCATCCGAAATCATTCAGAAACTCAATAAAAAATCGTATGAAGCCGATTACAAAGTCTCGCTGATCTGGTTGCCCGAAACCATGAACCAGACCTGCGCCAACAAAATCCTGAAAATTTTGGAGGAACCGCCTGCCAACACGATCTTTATCCTGGTTACGGAAGAGGAGCAACGGTTGCTCAGCACGATCCGGTCGAGGTGTCAGACCATCCGGCTTCCCAAGATTGAAGAAGAGGATTTGGCCGAAGCGTTGGCCGGTCATCCTTCCCTCGGTGAAAATAATCCGGCTGTGGTTGCCCGGATTGCCAATGGGAACTATATCCTGGCCGAGGAATTTTTGCTGGACGATGAGGTCAGAAAATACAACCACAGGCAGTATACTTCGCTGATGAGGGCAGGGTATGGACGTAATATGCCTGAATTGCTGCTCTGGTCGGATGAACTTTCGGCTATCGGCCGGACACGGCAAATCAGTTTCCTGAGGTATTGCAGTGATTTTACCCGCGAAAACTTCATGTCTAACTTCCAACAACCTGAATTGGTTACCATGGATGAAGAGGAAGCAAATTTTGCGAAAAAATTTGCCCCGTTCATTCACGAGAAAAATGTGATGCACCTGTTCGCAGAGTTTGATAAATCCCTGAAAGATATTGCCTCCAACGGGAATCCCAAGGCCGTTTTCACCGATATGGCCATCAAAGTTTCCAAATTGATCAGACTATGATCGCGGATTAGTTATCCAATCATTTTTTTAATTTTAGCCTTGTGATCTTTTAGCGGATCGCCATGTTATCCGCTCCGTTAAAATTCATTATTTTTGTCTCATGAAAATTGATTATAAATGAACACGATACAAAAAGCAGCGCGCGGATGCCCTGTTCAGGCGCAAACACGAAGCTGTACCAAATTGAATGTTTACAATTGGCTTTACGATGTTCCGAATTCCATCAATCCGAACGATATTGTTGAGATCCGTTTTAAAAATACCCGCAAAGATTATTTTAAGAACGTCAACGATTTACCATTAAAGCCGGGCGACATCGTAGCCGTTGAAGCCAGTCCCGGTCATGATATCGGAGTGGTTTCCCTTGTCGGCGACCTTGTCCTCAAACAGATGAGGAGGCACAAGCCCACTTTCGTGGACGGTGAACTTCGTAAGATATATCGCCTGGCCAAACCTGTCGATATCCAGAAATGGGAAGAGGCGATCCATCTGGAACATGAGACGATGTTAAAAGCAAGAAAAATTGCCGAAGATCTGCGTCTTAACATGAAAATCGGGGATGTCGAATTTCAGGGGGATAAAACCAAGGCCATCTTTTATTATATCGCCGATGAGCGTGTCGACTTCCGTCAGCTTATCAAAGTGTATGCTGATACTTTCCGTATCCGGATCGAGATGCGCCAGATTGGCGCCCGACAGGAAGCTGGCCGTATCGGCGGGATCGGCCCTTGCGGCCGGGAGTTGTGCTGCAGCTCCTGGATTTCCAATTTTGTGTCGGTGACGACCAACGCGGCCCGTTACCAGGAAATCTCGCTAAACCCGCAAAAGCTGGCAGGACAGTGCAGTAAGCTAAAATGTTGTCTGAACTACGAACTGGATTGCTACATCGACGCTCAGCTCGATTTCCCGCCAACCAATGTCCAGATTGAGACGGAAAAAGGCAACTTCAATTACCTGAAGGCCGATATTTTCAAAGGGATCTTCTGGTACGTGAGGGAAGATTATCAGGGCGGCGGCGTTGTCGGGGTTTCGGTCGATAAAGTGAAAGAGATCCTTAGGTTGAACCGTAGTGGCAAGCGGATTCCTGACCTGACCGGAGATATCATGGAAATACCTGAAGATGTAGCGCCAACGTACCAAAACTCAGTGGGGCAGGAGAGTCTGGACCGCTTCGAGCAAAATTCAAGTAAACCAAGAAGAAAGAAACGGCACAAGCCGGTACTGACCCGTAAAAACCCTTCGAATACAGAAAATGACAGCAACCAGGAAACCACTGCCGGTTAAATTTGCCGGACTTCTTTTCGTTGGCTTAGTGCTATTGCTTTCCTGCAACAGAAACAGTGTTTTCAGCGATTACCGGACCCTGAAAGGATCAGAATGGCATCAGGATTCTATTCTTACCTTTGATATGACCGTTCCGGATTCAACCAAAATCTACAACCTGTTTTTAGACGTCAGAAACGAAGGAAGATATCCCTACAGCAATCTATGGTTGTTTGTCAAAATTATTCCTCCCAAGGGGAAAGTTGTCAACGATACGATCGAACTGACGCTGGCTAATCCGGAAGGCAAGTGGCTGGGATATGGTCTGGGAGACCTTTACGACATGAAATATCCCTACAAACAGACCACCTTTTTCCCCAATGCCGGCTATTACCGCTTTGAAGTTCGACAAGGTATGCGAACGGAAGACGGCGTTTTGAAAGGAATTCACGATTTTGGGATCAC
>JAMDDG010000203.1 GCA_023488865.1 Bacteroidota bacterium
TGATGTAAGCCAATCAACTTATCGAGTCTTTCTTTAAATTCTCGTAATAAAAGAGTTTCGCGCTCCGTCATGTTCAAGGATTACTGTTACAAAGTTAACATTAAAATCAATATACCAAAATTTTGACCCTTACAATATCGGCGTTTGAAACAAAGTTTGCTACTTTAGCCACATTGATCACAGTATAATCATGTACATAAAAATAGTTACGCTATCGCTACTTTTTTTCCTTATAAATCCCCTCTTTGGACAATCCGAAAATAAATCTGCCTACTTCTCCCCAATTAAGCCCCCTTTTTCTTTCTCTGGCGGCTTTGGCGAATTACGCAGAAACCATTTACATACAGGACTCGATTTCCGCACAGCCGGTCAAATTGGGTTTCCTGTATTTGCCGCAAAAGAAGGTTACATAACACGTGTCTCAGTCTCTCCTACCGGTTACGGCCATGCCTTGTATCTTCTGCATCCGGATGGCCATACAACCGTATATGGCCATCTCTCCCGTTTTCATCCAAAAATTGAAAATTACGTAATCAATCAACAATACCGGCTCAAACAATTTGCGGTGAACCTAACAGTTCCCGAAGGTTTATTCACCTTTAAAAAAGGGGAAATTATTGCCTGGTCAGGAAATACTGGAAGTTCAGGAGGGCCACATCTGCATTTTGAAATCAGGGATACACGATCTGAAAAGCCTCAGAACCCACTGTTCTTTCTTTCAGGAATCCACGATAACAGCGCCCCCCGAATCACGTCACTCTACCTATATCCGCTTTCTGAAAACAGTCAAGTTAACAGAAGTGCGAACAAACAAAGGGTTGAAACAATTTCATCCGGTAAAAATACCAGATTAAAAAATCAACAAGCGATTGAAGTTTTCGGTGAGATCGGATTGGGCATCCAAGCAGAGGACGACTTTAACGGTGTCGGATTCAAATGCGGAATTTATTCGGCCGAACTGTTTGTCGACCGTGAACCGGTATTTTCGTTTAAAATGGATCATTTGGCATTCAATCAGGGAAGATATGTAAACAGCCACATCGACTATGAAGAGTTAATAAAAAACAGGCGTTGGGTTCACAAGTTATACCTGCAACCAGGGAATAAGATGGATATCTATCATACCATCGCGAACAGGGGAATTTTGAAGATGACCGACGGCCAAACGCACACCATTAAGATCGTTGTCGCTGATGCTTACCAAAATACCAATGAATTCACATTCAAACTGATATCCAAAAAATCTGCGGTCCCGGTCCAGAAGGAGAACTTCACCCGGTTATTTTACTTCGACAGGCCAAATATTTTTGAAAACGGGGACGTAAAAATTCAAATTCCGGAGGGAACTTTGTATGATCAGCTTAAATTTAATTATCATTCAAGTACGAAAAATGGATTTAACTATTCAAAAATCCATCATGTTCATAATCCTTTTGTGCCTGTTCAAAGATCCTACAATTTATCAATAAAAACCCAGGAAATCCCTCCCAGATATCAGGGCAAAGCGTTGATTGTATTGGTTGACCCTACCGGGAGACGTACATCAATTGGTGGTGAGTATGCCGATTCGTGGGTAACTGCCCATCCTCTGGTATTTGGGAACTTTGGGGTCGTTCTTGATACCATACCTCCAAGAATACAATCGCTTAGTATCAAGGACAATAAAACGCTGACCAATCGTTCAAAAATCGAATTTAAGATTTCAGATAATCTGTCAGGGATAAAATCTTATGAAGGGGAGATAGATGGGAATTGGGTCCTGTTTGAATATGATGCCAAGTCTGGGATGTTAGTCTATACAATTGATAAGAACAGGCTCGTTTTGGGTAAGAAGCACAGGTTAAACCTGAAAGTGGTGGATGAAAGAAAAAACGCGACGGAATACAAGGCCAATTTTTATTTATAAACGTTTATAGCGTTATGGAATTGGAAGATATGATAAAACTCATTAAAAAAAGGTTGTTTGAAGCTCTTCTAACCAGAATGGATAGAAGTAATTTTTTATTTTTGTCGAAATTGAATTTAAAATGAAAAAAACCGGAATATTTATAGCATTAATTATCAGTATAATACAATTTAATCCGCTCAATGCCTGCACCAATTTTTTGATTTCCAAAGGCGCATCGGCTGATGGAACCCCCATGATTACCTATGCAGCCGACTCCCATACTTTGTACGGAGAGCTTTATTACTGGCCGGCAGCTAATTACAAGGCCGGAACAATGGTGGATGTTTATGAATGGGATACCGGTAAATTTATGGGGAAAATTCCACAGGCAAGTCATACTTATCAGGTTGTTGGTAACATGAACGAGCACCAGCTTTCCATTGGTGAAACCACTTTTGGCGGAAGAAAGGAGCTGGCTTCGCAAACAGGCGCCATCGTTGATTACGGTAGCCTGATTTACCTGACTTTACAAAGGGCTAAAAATGCCAGGGAAGCAATCAAAGTCATGGGCGAGCTGGTTAAGGAGTATGGATATGCTTCAAGTGGCGAATCCTTCTCAATTGCAGATTCGGAAGAGGTTTGGATCCTTGAGATGATTGGAAAGGGCGAAGGCAATAAAGGGGCAGTCTGGGTTGCCCGGAAAATCCCCGATGGATATATATCAGGGCACGCCAATCAAGCCCGGATCACCCAGTTTCCCTTGGACAATTCAAAGGAATGCCTCTATTCCCCGGACGTCATTTCGTTTGCCCGGGAAAAAGGGTGGTTCAATGGGACAAACAGCGAGTTCAGTTTTTCTGACACCTATGCACCGGTTGAGTTTGGCGGTGCCCGCTTTTGCGACGCCCGCGTATGGGCCGGCTTCAATAAGGTGAACAAAGATATGGGCAAATACGAAAAGTATGTACTTGGGGAAATTACTTACGACAAAAATAAATATGCAACCAACCGTATCCCCCTCTGGATCAAACCGGATGCAATGCTCACACTGGAAAATGTATTCAGTCTGATGCGCGACCACTTCGAAGGGACCGTATTGGATATGACCAAAGATCTTGGGGCTGGACCTTTTCAACTCCCCTACCGTTGGCGCCCGCTAACCTGGAAAGTAGATTCGGTCGTTTATTGTCACGAAAGGGCCGCCTCTACGCAACAAACAGGTTTTTCTTTTATCGCCCAAGGCCGTTCGAATCTACCGGATCCTATTGGCGGGATCCTTTGGTTTGGCGTAGATGATACTTATTCAACCTGTTACATGCCTGTATATTGCGGCATTAACGAAGTTCCGAACTCAGTAAAAGTTGGCAACGGAGACTTCCTGACCTGGTCCGAAACTTCAGCTTTCTGGACATTTAATACCGTTGCAAACTTTTGTTACCTGCGATACAACGATATGATCAAAGACGTTCAAAAGGTGCAATCACGTAAGGAAAAAGAGTTTATGACCAGCATCAAGGCCATTGATCAGAAAGCATTGGATTACTGGAAAAGAGGAGATAAAAAAAATGCCATTAAGACTTTAACTGCCTATTCTGTCAACCAGGTGGAAACAACCGTGA
>JAMDDG010000021.1:0-932 GCA_023488865.1 Bacteroidota bacterium
TTGGTTATGATTACAATTCTGCCGGCAAAACAGGAAAATGGGTAGGTAAATTCGAATACGCCGGTTGGTATCCTGTTTTAAGGTTTTATGGAGATTACGGAAAGGAGAAGTCAAATTACTACGAGATCAACAAACATTTCAATTCACAGAACCAATTAATCGGACAAGATACCGTATCTGTTCCGTATACTCACAAAGTGATGAATCTTCACGTGGATGTTTCCGTTCCTTTTAATCTATCCCACGGGAAAATGTACCGAATGGTCGAGCCTGAGATTCAATTGGGCTATTCGCGCAACTGGCAGGAGCGTGGTGCGCCTTCCATGATTTTTAGGGGAAGTTACATTCCTTTTACCTACCGGTTATACGCTCATAACTTAAGGATGCAAAGTAACCGCGATATTCAGGCTAAGTGGGGACAGATAATTGATTTGCATTACAGACATACTCCATTCGGAGATAAAAATAGGGGGAAAATAGCTGCAGCAGAAGCGACCCTTTATTTGCCCGGTTTTTTCGAAAATCAAGGGATTAGACTTTATGGCGGTTATCAAAGAAAAATTTCGGAAAAGTCATTTTTTGGCGATATAATCTATTATCCAAGAGGTTATATAAGCATGGATAATAAAAGCCTATTTACTTTCAGAAGTGATTATGTTTTGCCTCTTCTTTCCCCAGACTGGCACATTTGGCACCTCTATTATTTGAAAAGGGTTACACTTCGTGTACATTATGACATTTCTCAAATAAATATTCCTATTTATCATTCAACCAATACCATAAACAAAATTTTGAGTTCAACCGGCGCTGAACTATTGACGAATTGTAATTTTCTCCGTTTCATCGCTCCTGTAAAAATAGGAATATTTATTTGAGAAATGTCATAATGTACACGAAGTGTAACCCTTTTCAAATAATAGAGGTGCCAAATG
>JAMDDG010000021.1:942-3499 GCA_023488865.1 Bacteroidota bacterium
AAGTCTAATCCCTTGATTTTCGAAAAAATAGGAATACGGGAATCTTTCCTGATCGAATCCAAAATGTTTACCTCAGAATTCATTTTTTCGATTAACCTTCAAGGAATGTAAGGCAAAACAGATTCTCGGCAACTTTAGAAAATCCCGGAAAAATCATCATTGATAAAAATCCATTTTTAACTGTTATTTACTTTTGTATTATTATAAATTGGACATTTATTTTCATTATTTAAGTCGATAATTTACGATTTAAAGTAGACAATTTCAATTGTTTATGATTATTTAATAAACAAATAAATTAAGAAAATAACTTACATTTGTGTATTACTCATTGATTTTGTACAAAAATACGGAAATTAATTATATCAATTTATTAGTAATCAGCCATTTCTGAAAACCATATAATCTTTTTGTTTATATATTGTTTTCACTTACAGATCTTACCAATTCAAATTAAAGTACAAATGTAAACTTTAGGCAATCTCATAAAGTTACATTTGGTAAAATTTAGTTGTCATGAAATGTAAACTATTTTTATTACATTTGTATATAGATGTAGTGTGGTAAGATGAACATCTCCGTTAATTAGCTTAGCTGATCTTCGATTCCATGCGACTTTTTAAAAACAAATTATTCATAGTATGAAAGAACGTATTTTAAAATTTTTAGAATCCGAAAGAATTTCTCCTGCTGAATTTGCCGATAAGATAGGGGTGCAAAGATCCAGCATGTCCCATATTTTAAACGGCCGAAATTATCCAAGTGCATCTTTCATCCAGAAAATGTTGCAGGCTTATCCTTATTTGAACTCAAGATGGTTAATGATAGGGGTTGGTGCTATGAACCTCGAACCAAATGATTTAAAAGAAATATCTGAAGTAAAACCTTCTGTATCACAAATGAATCAATCCGTTATAAATAGAACGACGGAAATAAATTCCGGTATTGGTTCATCCGGAGAGAAAATACTTGAAAATGAAACTGCTAATGGCATTAATTTAAAAATTGAACCATTAGATAAAGATCAGGAAATTAATCAGCCGGAATTGGCAAATTATTCTCAACCTAAAATGGTAGATCAGAAAGATTTTCAGGGTCTTAATGAAAATCGGACAGAAAAGAAAGAGGGGCAAGTATTCAAACAATCAACATTGATCCCACCTATTCCATCAAGTGAGCAAGAGATCGAACAAGTAATCATCTTTTACCCTGATAAAACTTTCAAGGTTTACAGACCCTGTTAACCCCAATTTTCCTATATTTGCAGATCATTAACCGGGTGCTCACCGGCCTGTTTTTCTACATTAATGTGGGTTGTGGCTGTTTTGCACCTAAGCAAACATAAAATTTACCGATGAGAAAAACGGTGCTAAACATGCAGGTTATTTCTAACCAACGGTTAAACAAAGATCATACGCTTATTGAATTAAAGTCCGATATTCCTTTGGAAGGTATAGTTCCGGGGCAGTTTGCCAATATATTGGTGGATAAATCTCACAATATCTTCTTAAGGCGACCTTTTTCAATCCATCAGGTAGATTACAAATGTAATTCGATTGTTTTTTTGATCAAAGAGGTTGGAGATGGTAGTAAATGTTTATCAAACAGCTTAGTAGGAGAAACATGGAACGTAATTTTACCCTTAGGAAAAGGGTTCTCAATACCAGAAAATAAAGCGAAAGTTTTGCTCGTAGGAGGAGGTTGCGGGGTTGCACCTTTGATGCTATTGGCCACTATTTTGCATAATGCAGGTCATCAGATCGAAATTTTGCTGGGTGCAAAAAGTGCCGAAGATTTGGTTGAATTGGATGTTTATTCTAAATACGGGGTAGTTCACACAACAACTGAGGATGGTACGCATGGCACCAGGGGATTTGTTACAGATCATCCAGTTTTTGGCAAAGCTTTTGCATCTTTTGATAAAATATTTACTTGTGGACCGGAACCTATGATGAGGGCCGTCGCCCAAAAGGCCAGATTAAGTAATATTGCCTGTGAAGTATCCCTGGAAAATACCATGGCGTGCGGATATGGAGTTTGTTTGTGTTGTGTTACGGATACAACCGAAGGACACCGCTGTGTATGTACCGACGGCCCTGTATTTGATATAAAACAATTAAAATGGCAGAACTAAGTATTGATATAGCAGGACTTAAACTAAAAAATCCTGTATTAACTGCTTCCGGGACATTTGGTTACGGAGTGGAGTTTGATGATTTTTTTGATGTAAACACCCTCGGAGGATTTATTGTCAAAGGAACTACACAACATCCACGTCAGGGAAATGCCTATCCCCGTATGGCCGAAACACCTTCAGGAATGCTTAATGCCGTGGGGTTACAGAATGGAGGCGTTAAGTATTTTGTTGAACATATCTACCCTGAGCTTCTCAAATATAAAACCCGGGTTTTGGTCAATGTTTCAGGCTCAACAGTTGATGAATATGTTTCTTGTGCCGAGCAAATCAATGAACTGAAACATATTTCAGGTATTGAACTTAATATATCCTGCCCAAATGTGAAGGAGGGGGGGATGGCATTCGGAACAAGCTGTCCGG
>JAMDDG010000358.1 GCA_023488865.1 Bacteroidota bacterium
GCCATCAGCAAAGTGATGATCGAGACGATCATGATAAAATTGCCGAATTTTCCCACGTTTTCCTCAGAATCGCGCGCTATATAACCGGTAATGACCCCGATAACCGCGAATACAATCAGGATTGAAGCAGTAAAAGTATAACCGGCCAAAAGGGAGATCGCAACCAAACCGGGTAATCCTACCAGGGTGATCAGCAAGACAGTCAGACACCCTTTTGCTTGTATGAACTGGAAGAATACAGAGAAAAACTTGATTAAAAAATAGGCGATCAGCACGACAAAGAGTAGTGCAGGAAAAAAAAACCAGGGATTATGCAGATCAAACTTAAATACCGGCTCCAGTGTATCCATGGCACAAAGTTAGAAAAAACGCTGAAGATTAGTTACAACACTTATTTGCGAACGATTGCATTGATCATCCCCTTAAACATCACCAGATGAATAGGTAATAGTGTCCACCAATAAAGGCGGCCACTCAATCCTTTGGGCATAAAAGTAGCCGTCTGGGTAAGATAAAAACCATCCTCCTTCAACTCAATCTTAAATTCGAGCCAGGCTTCACCTGGTACTTTCATCTCTGCAAACAGGAGCAACCTTTTGTTCTCACGGTCTGCGATCAAGACCCTCCAAAAATCAAGCGCATCACCCGGATTGAGATCAGAGGCATTGCGTCGGCCACGACGGAGACCGACGCCGCCAACAATTTTATCAATCACCCCTCTCACAGTCCAAATCCAATTGGCGAAATACCAGCCTTTTTCACCACCGATAGAGAAAGCTTTTTCCAGAACCTTATCAGGATTGCCTTCTATTTTCAGACTTCTACGATCGTGAAGAATGCCGAAAACAGGAACATCCAGATATCCAAAAAGTTGGTTGTTCTTTTTCATGGAAACTGCGTCGGTCCAGCTGGAAGTCACTGTATCCAGGTTGATGCGTACCAATGCCCTTCTACAGGCTTCCCGGTAGGTTAACGGTTCGATGCCCAACATCTGCTGGAGCCGGTTGTCTTTGCAAACTACTTCCACTTTCATGCTGTCAACCAGGTTGGCCGCCAGGTAATAAGAGGTAGAAGTGACAAAATAGAGCCAGTAGGAAGACATTCTGGGACTAAAAAAAGGAACGACGCCTATCCATCTTTTCAGGCCGCGAACTTCTGCATATTGCAGCAGCATCTGTTTGTATGACAATATCTCAGGTCCCCCGATATCGAATGTGTCGTCGTAAGTTTTTGGATTGAGCATGCAACCGGTGAGATACTTCAGTACATCGGCAACGCCTAATGGCTGACAACGTGTTTTGACCCAGGCAGGCGCTACTACGACCGGAAGGATCTCCATCAGATCGCGGATGATCTCGAAAGAGGCGCTGCCGCTGCCAACAATAATTCCTGCTCTCAGTACCGTAAGGTGCTTGCCCGACTCGCGGAGAAGCTCCTCAACATTTTTCCGCGATTGTAAATGTCGCGAAAGTTTTTTGGAATTCGAGATCCCGCTGAGGTAAATGATTTGTTTGCAGTTGGTTTTACCGATGAAGTTAGCGAAATTTCTGGCAGATATTGCCTCCTCTTCCATAAATTGGCCAATCGAAGAGGACATGGAATGAACCAGATAAAATGCGACATCGATATCCAAATCGTGAAGATGTTCCGGTATGTGCTTTAGCAAATCAATTTCGTGCCCAACCACCTTGGCATTCAAATGTTCCGGCACAATCAAGCGTTCCAGGTTTCTTACGAAGCAGGTAATCTCGTGTCCGTTATCAGAAAGATTCTGGAGCAACCTTTTGCCGATATAGCCGGTACTTCCTGTCAATAAAACCTTCATCAGGATCAAATGTGAAAATTGGAAAATGTGGAAATGTGGAAATGAAGGAACCTCTTAATTTTCACATTTCCACATTTTCCAATTTGTTTATTCGTAAAGGACCTTGTGACATTCCGAACAGAAAGAGGTCTTCCAGGCGCCTTTGATTTCAATGGGATGTACAAATTCAAGCGCTTTGTCGGTCGAACTGGTTGTTACATTCCCTGTAGGACCCTGATTTACAATCACATGACAAAGATCGCAGTTGCGTGAAATTGTTTCCCCTTTTTCAGTTTTGTGACGATCTGAGTGACAGCGGAAACACCCATCCGATTCGAGGTGACCGATGTGGTTCAGGTAACGGGTTGCGTCCGCCCTCATGTACGGGAATGCATTGTTTTTGTACTCGACCTGGATGGTGTCAATCGCCCGGGCAATTCGTGCTGATTCTTTTGCATAAATAGCGGGATAGTTATCCTTATAAAAACCAACTACGGTTTGATTGATCATGTTCATGGCCGAATCCATAGTGGTATAAGTTACTTTCAAAGCTTCCATGGCTGCCTTTTTGATGTAAGGAATATCTTTGGGGATCTTCCCGGCAACCATGGCATTGTTAATGTACATGGTCGGGGAATTGTAAAGATGGGATGGCCGGTTGTGACAATCCATGCAATCCATGGTCCTGACCGGAAGTGTATCCAACGCTTCTTTCGTTACAGGGTTTTCGGTATCCATGAACGTTTTAACCTCCCCTGTTTTCAGGTTTGTCATCTTCACCCAGGGAATACTTTCCCGGTCGGGGGTAGAAGCTGCATATTCGATTTTGAAATCCTTGTTGATGTGCCAGTGAATTCCTTCGGTCAGACCCTGAGCGCTGTATTCAGGGCCGATTTTCATCATCAGGGAGTTATTCCACTCGGTATTGGCAGAATCTGTCAGGTAGGAGCGAATGTTGACCAATTTCCTGGAATAAAATTTTTCCGGCCAGTGACAACGTTCACAAGTTTCGCGGGCAGGCCTCAAATTGTGCAACGGGGTTTCGATTGGTCGCGAATATTTTTTAAATGTCACTGAATAGACTTGATAAAGTCCTGACAATTTGGATTTTATATACCAGTCGGCCCCTTCGCCCACGTGGCATTCAACGCAGGCCACTCTCGCGTGAGGGGAGTGCTGGTAAGAAACATATTCAGGCTCCATCACCTGGTGACAAAGTTTTCCGCAGAATTCGACAGATTCGGTATATTGAAAAGCCTTGTAACTTCCCATGGCTGAAACTAACAATAAAATAACGGTAATGATGGAAATTGTAATGAACCCGGAACGAAATTTGGCATCATTCAAATTGAAAATAGGCCAGGCGCCCGGATCTTCGGGGGTTGTGTCTTTCTTGCGGATGCGAAGGATAATGCCTAACGGGATCAACAATAAACCAATGACCAAAAATATGGGTACAATAATATAAATATACAAACCAAGATAGGTGTTACTCTGCTCAGAAAAAAGTGAGAAAAGAAACAAAATAAGAATCACAAGCAAACTATTTGCTGCAATAACAAACCCCGTAAGGCTCATCCAATTATAAAAACTCCTTGATGGTTTCATTTGTATCTAATTTGTTTTTTTAAGGTCGCATGAAACCGAAGATCAGCGAAGCTAATACCCCAATAATCATTTTCGGTTGATGCG
>JAMDDG010000184.1 GCA_023488865.1 Bacteroidota bacterium
AAATAAATGGAGGTTTACGACGGCAGGGGGACTAAAGAGAAAGCTGCTGCTGGGTTTCCGGGGAGAAACATCTACTGCAAATTTTGGATTTTTTCAAAATACCTGGTTTTTAACCAATGCTTATATATTGGATCCTGGAAATCAATTCGATCAGCATTTATATCAATAATTTCTCGTGCAAGAAGTGATTGTTTAAGCCTTCCTATATTGGCCGATGTGCCCAATTTATATTTTTGAAGGGTACTTTGAGCGCTCAGTTGTTTTTCGTCTGAAAGAATTGCCTTCAGAAAATTTAACTGCATGGTGCTAAGTGATTCTGTTATATTGATGAACAACAAGCTTAGCTGGTCGACAATACCTTCATGAGACTCATAAACAATCGACTTTGCGCATTCTTTCTCTGTCCTAAACCAAGACTGCTGGGCCAATTGTTGAACGTAATAGGAATGATTTCCTGCCAGATTGGAAATTAAAGTTGCCTCCTCTCCTCCAATTAATTTTCCGGTTTCTGCGAACCTGCGCTGAATAAAGTGTACCCAATTTTTGGTAGAAATTTTTTCGAGCAATATCAAATCACCGAATTTGTAAAAGGGCATAGAGGGGTTTGAAAAAACATCAAGTAACATGTGGCGTTTACTGCCATAAAGGCAATACGAAACGTGGGTGTGCCTCTGCCAATGCGATCGTAATTTTTTTTGAAAGGCCAGGGAGTTTTCAAAATCACCAATGCTCTGAAATTCATCAATACCTATTACAATCTTCAAACCCCTTTTTATTGCAATAGTTTCTGCAAGATCAAGAATCTCATCCGGATTCTTCTTCATTTCATCCCAACTTATCCCAAAGGATATTTCGCTTTGATTATCAGGTGAAAACGAAATTTTTGGCATGAAGCGCACCAAGAATTCTTTTGCATTTTGTATTATTTCTTCCCATCTTGTTGAAGTAGCTTTGAGTATTTCAGTAGCCAGAAGAATATAAAAATCGACCTCAGTCCTTACATTAAATAGATCAATATGGCAGATCTTTAAATTTGGATCTTCCAGCTTAAGCAATTCCGAGACCCTGTTTATTAACGACGTTTTACCCCATCGACGCGGAGACAAAATGATGGTATTTACCAATGCTTTGAAATTGGAAGTGAGTTGTGAGACTTCCGTTTCACGATCTGTAAAATCTACACTGGTTGCCAGTTTACCAAAAACAAATGGAGCATTATTCATGCGTTCATATTATGATGCAAATATATGCATCATTTTTATAACATACAAATTTGTAACATACAGAAATGTAACATGCAATATTAATCAGGCTACCCATCTGTCATATTGTTGACAAATAGTTACTTATGAATATTAAAGGGACTTTTGCCTTTGTAGAAAATTAGCAGAAGTGCAAAGATAATTACCGATATGATCAATGAATTCCAGGTATATATAGAGACCGAAAGTCTATCTGCCAATGCTTTATAATAATCAATAACATTCTTTTGTTGCAAATCAAACAACATACTTATCCCACTAAAGAAGATTAACAAGATCAATGTTATTCCCATCGATGTAACAAATAACCTAAAGTAAGACCAAATCTTTTCCATGATTCCGATTTTTTGACTACTTCTCAAAAGAGAAATTTGAACACAAATAAAACCACCTATTAATTTCCAAACATCTTATTGAAAATTTAAAGCGTGCTATTAACAGAAACATATGCTTTTGGGTTTGGGTTTGAAGTATCCCGCAAGGAATGTTATTCAAAACAACTTGGCAATAAATTTTTCAAACGCATCCCAATGAATAAAGAAAAAATAAGATAACAAAACCCCTCTGCTGGCGCGGAGTCGTTGGGAATAAGTCTGGATTCTAGCCTCCGCTATTGCCTACTTTTTCTCTTTTCGATGAATACAATGATCAACCAGGCAACGAAACAGCCAAAAGCGATGATCAACTTGTAATATTGATTGCTAAGCAATTCTTTATTAAATATTACCCGGAATGACGATGCGAGGACTAGATAAATTGGTAATCCCAATAAGACAAATTTCGTGGTTTTCATTTTAGAAATATAGATGGATTGGAGAAAGCAAATTACTGCTTTCTCCAATCCATTGTTGTAATTAAAGGACCGCATATCCCCACTCTTCCCAGAAATTAAGAGTAAGAATTTCAGATTTACCGATCAAATAAAAAACTGAATAGACCGCATCATAAAAAAATGATGTTGATTTAGTGATCTCTCCCCCATTGTGGGATTTTAATTCTCCGGATGACAATTCCCGAAGATTTCCATGGCAAATGATATTTAAGTCCATTTGAATCTGAATTTTAAAGATCAATTACTATTCATGCCGTCTGTATAACCATCAACAATTCCCGATTTTAGTTCGGCCCAATGTTCAATAATATATCCAGCAGCAATCACCCATATACTACCTTTAAACCATGAAGGCAATGTCATAGTTCCTCCATTTACTTCATGTAACGCATCTTTTCCTAACTCTTTCATAACCAAAAATATTAAAATAATTCCTACTCTGTTTATCAGGCTTTTCGGAATCTGCCTAAGCGTTGTGCACATCACTCTATATAAAGTTACGGCCGTTCACTCTCATAAAAAAGTAGGGAAGGAATTATTTTAATTTTTTTTGAAAAATAAATGGATCACAATTGCGGCGAATGAGCCGAAGGGCTGGCTGGCATTGGGTTTCCCGGTAGGGAGCAACCACAGGAAATTTTCAATTTTCGATTTTGGAGTGCTGTTCCAGCTTGTTTTGAGCGTAATTTGAAGTGAATATTGATTCCCAGGCTAAATTAAGATCATAGCGTCATTCGAAAATCCAAAATCCAAAATCCAAAATTTCTATCTGGCTACTGCCCGTACGATTTCTTCCAGCTCGTCGGCGGCGCAAGACATTGTATCCCGGATATGGTCGGGCATGCCGGCGGCAAGCAATCTGCTGTTGATGGTGGAAACGTAGATCTTCCCGTCTGCTTTTTCGTAAACAGAGATACGGCAGGGCATCATCACCGAGACGATCCGTTCGTCGCTTTTCTCCATCATGACACCGGAATATTCCGGTTTGCAGATCTCAACAACTTTCACCGGCTTTACCGATTTTCCCGCCCTGGCCAAAGAATCCTGGAGATCGTGGGTGGCGGGATTGGTCCAATCCCTGTCGGTGGCTGCAGTCACGAGTATTTCAACGGTTTCGTTGAATCCGAATAAACTCTCTTTTTCGAAAATGGGTTGGTTCTCTTGCATGGCTATCATTTTAAGATATATTATTGAGCTACAAAATGCTTTGACATCTCCCTTTTCAAAGAAATCACTCATCTAAGTTAGCTCTATTTCTACTTATTTCAATCTATTTCTACTTATTTCCTTTTATCCCCTACTCAATCCAACTCTTTCGCGATAGAAATTGCCGCTATCGTACCATCCGCGACTGCGGTAGTAATCTGGCGGTATTTCTTGCTGATCACATCGCCTACGGC
>JAMDDG010000424.1 GCA_023488865.1 Bacteroidota bacterium
GATTGGAAAAGGAGATGGACCGGATGCTGGATCAACTTCCACCGATGGAACATTTCGTACTTCCAGGGGGAAGCGATGCCGTTTCTTATTGCCATCTCGCCAGAACTGTTTGCAGAAGGGCTGAACGCAGGGTTTGCCAGCTGGCAAATGAGGTTCCCATTCCGTCCGAAGTGATCAAATATCTGAACCGGCTTTCCGACTACTTTTTTGTACTTTCTCGAAAAATTGCTGTGGATGAGGGAGTTGACGAAGTTCAATGGCTGCCATAAAATTTATTGTTATCTATTTTTATTCTCACAAAAAAATAGTAACATCGCAAAACTGTTGAACATTAATCAAAATTAAAATATTATGTATTGGACACTGGAATTGGCTTCAAAATTAGAGGATGCCCCCTGGCCTGCAACGAAAGATGAATTGATTGATTTTGCGATACGTTCGGGCGCCCCGCTTGAAGTGATCGAAAATTTACAGGAGATGGAAGATGAAGGGGAAATATATGAATCAATTGAGGATATCTGGCCTGATTATCCCAGCAAAGATGATTTCTTTTTCAACGAAGACGAATATTAAGTAAATAGGGTTTCGTTTTACTTTTTTGATGCAGGTTTCTTTTCGGGGCCTGCTATTTTTTTGCGTTTTTCTGAGATTGGATACAGATCGAAGCGGTTCTTGGGTTTTTCGCTCTCCCTCCACTGGAACCCGCTAAGCGTAGCATCTTCAGAAGTCAAATCCTTCAGCGGAATGGTTTTACCTTCCGGTTTCGGGAAGAAAGAGATGCTGTCAATTTTGCCTTTCATCAAATAAACATTGATCTTGCTGCTTTCCAACCGGTTCATCCCCGAATAACGATCTTTGTTTTTAAGGTAATAAAGTGTGATCGCGTTCCCATTCACTTCAATGGTTTTCAGCGCGTTATCGTAAATATACCCGACTAATGTTTTCCCTGAAATCTGGTTGAATTTAACGGAATCTTCTTTTGAGATGATAAAACCATTGTTTTCTAAACGGGCAATGTCCGGTCCTGGTTTGTGTGGTCGATATTCTATTTTTTCGGCGCTGAGTTGGTGGATTTCTGACCATAAAACCGGATCGTTGAAGAGCCTCATAAGCGAGTCTTTCATCTGGTAAGAGAGCGAATCGCAGATTCCCTGCAGGTCCTTTTTGTAGAAACGGACCCGGTGGTATGCCAAAAATAGCTTTTTGTCGTTGTCGTCTTTGGCTTTCAGTGTATCCGGAACGGTACGGACAGAATCCCGGTAGAGCGGGTTCTCTGTGTGGGTTGCAACTAACTTTGCCGGGATTTTACCGGTGTCTGCTAACGCTGAAAGCGAATCCATGGCTTTGGGAGGCTTCACGTTCACAGGAATTGAAGCTATTTTTGAGGAATCTGTTTTCGTAGTCAAAGAATCTTGTCCCAAATGGATTTGTTTGTCCACTTCTGTCATTTTCCCGGCAACTTGTTTCAAGGTATCCCTCTTCGCGGTAGATGTTTTTTTTGCAACAAGCGTCTGATTGACAATTTTTTTTATCACCTCTTTTTTTGATAAGTCCGGGATGGATCTTAAAGTGTCGGCATGCAGGAAGAGGGTGTCTTTGGGCGAGAATTGCATAAAAACAGCAGAATCGGTAACGAAAGCAATTTTTGTTTTTTCATTGTAAACCCCGTTTCGGCCTGTTATAGTCACATGGTTGGTCGAATCCGACAAGATCACCTTGCTGAGCGCCCTACCGGTTCCTGTATCTCTTGAATAAAAAAGGGTATCTCCCTGCAAAGTCTGCTCTTTGCCTATAATTTTGGATGCTTTGTAAAGCTCGGCAATGTTTGTCCGGGTATCGTACCATCCTTTTTCAGAATAAAGTGTTCCCTGCTTGGTGGTTCCTTTGATGTGTGTCGGGCCCACAATGAAGACCCTTTCGGTCTTGCTGTTGTATTTAAGCGTATCCGCCGTCAGGATAAAATCCTTGTTGGTCACTTTGACGGAGTCTTTGAAAAAGAAGAGATCCTCGTTGGAGTAGTAACGGCCTATTTTACTGACAAGTACATTGGCAGTATCAACTATTTTCCCCCAGGTGAGGTAGTTTCCGATATTTGTTCTCAGATCGAAAATCAATTCATTTGTGGTAAGGACGATGGATTTGTTGATTAATTTGACGTTCCCGTTTACTTTGGCAATCTTACTGTCACCCTCGTATTTGATCCGGTCGCCGTAAAGGTTTAAAGTATCACCCTGGATGATATGAACATGGCCGTAAGCATCAACCATGTTGCTGTCGTTGTGGGAATAGGCGCTGTCGCACAACAAAATCACATTGTTCTGACTGAACTTGACATTGCCTTTGTATCTGATCGCATTCGCGATACGGCTGTTAAAAGTAGTAGAATCGGCCCATTCTAAATTGATCCGTTTTTTTTTGGTTTCGGGCTGGGGCAAAGATCCTGACACCACATGAAATGCGATGACCAGCAACAGTGAGATCAATAGGCTATAACCTGTCTTTTTGATTCTCATGATACATTAAAAATTGACAATTGACAATTGACAATTAGGTAAATGCACGATTGTGAAAAAAATAAATTGAGAATGAAGGTACACAACTGTTTATTTAATCAGTTAATCCGCTAATCCTTAAATCCAAATCATTTCTTCCATGATTTTAACTTAAAGTTGCAATTACTGTAAATGTCGTCAATGTGGATATAAGTCTTTGCCTGTTGTTTGGCAATCCACGCGCGATAAGTATCCTCTTTCTTTTTTTCCAGAAAAATTTCGCTCAAATGTTGGTAATCTTCCTGTAGATTGGCGGGATGTGCTTCGGTTTGGGACAAAAGCTTAATGATCTTGTATACCTGACGCTGTTTGTCATCCATCGTGAGGAAAGGCTCGGAGAATTCACCAACCTTTAATCCGGTTATCAACTTGCTCACATCCGGATCCAGTTCGTCCATCTGGAATTTGGAAGAGCCCGATCTTTGGGAAGTAACCAAACCTCCATTGTTGCGTGTGTTTTTGTCGGAAGAGTAGAGATAGGCAGCCTGTTCCCAGGTGATCTTTTTGTCCCGGATGAAAGTGGCGATGCTGTCAATGCGGTTTTTGGACTTCTCGAGCTCTTTGGG
Source organism: Bacteroidota bacterium (assembly GCA_023488865.1). GTDB lineage: Bacteria > Bacteroidota > Bacteroidia > Bacteroidales > Prolixibacteraceae > CAINVV01. Next base: position 3,119 of record JAMDDG010000424.1, read on the forward strand.
ATCAATTTTAGGGCGTATCAGAATGTGACGGACCTTAATTTTTTCCCCTTTTCTGTCGATCAATTGTATGATATGATAGCCATATTCGCTTCTGACAACTTTGGATACCGCCCCCACTTTGAGGTTAAAGGCCTCAGTGGCAAAAGCCGGGTCGAGCTGCGCGCGACCAACATAATCCATCTCGCCGCCATTTCGCGCGGAACCCGGATCTTCTGAGTACAAAACAGCCAGGGTAGCAAAATTTTCCCCATTCTCAACCCGGCGTTTAAATTCACGTAGCCTGCTTTTGACCTCCATGTCTTCCTGCTCGGTGATAACCGGCAAAACGGTGATCTGGGCGTATTCCACCTGGGATGCGATCATCGGGA
>JAMDDG010000108.1 GCA_023488865.1 Bacteroidota bacterium
GATGCCCTGAAATACAAATACGCACCCTTCGTAAAACGAAAATCCGTAGTACACAAATCCGAACTCGAAAATTGCCAATTCATTGAACAGCAAGAATTCCATTCGGATTAACTGCAAGTTGGGTTAAAATGGAAGGCGTTAAAGCCAAAGCAAGTTGGGAAGAGATTCCACCAGCCGAAATTCCGATCATGGTACGTCTGGCTACTATCACGGAAACACATTCAAGCTCAACTTCAGCGATTACTGCTTCTGAAAAAGCCGATCTGGCGATACTTGAAGAGCAGTTTCCACCAATTTTGGAAGAATTAAAACAAATCGTGCAAAAGGATATTCCTGAGCTGGAATCGGCATTGAACTCTGTAAATGCACCCTGGACACCGGGAAGGTTGCCTTCATGGAAATAACAGAATAATACCTGAATTCCAAAAAGCGAGTAACAGCGTTCGCAGCGCATTTTTTATCAAAGCGGGAGTCATTTCCCCATACAAGAAATTTTCGCAGATTTTGTTTTGTCGAAACGGTAATTAGAGTCTGTCTGTAAACAATTAAAAATTAAACGTTTCCTTAACCAACCCGTTGGCACTTTTTTTGGTAAGTATCATACTGGTAGGCCCGTTGATTAGTCATCAACGGGTCGAGGGTTCGAATTCCCCCATCGCGCCATTAAGCCACAACAAAATCCAGAGGAACATTTCTGAGTCGCTCTATATCAGCTATTTTTGATTTCACATCAAATCCAGAAGCACATTGAACATGACAGATATCGCAAGCGTTGCAGGGGTTGGCTGATAGTTTGGCTTCGGCCAGCGTATACCATGCCTGCTCGGTATTTTTGTATCCGTAGGCATACATGTAACTGCGCATGAGGGTCGGTATATCCAGATTGTGAGGACATTGGGGCAAGCATTGCTTACATTGCTGACAATAGAGGGTTGCTCCTGGCACATTGAAGCTAAGCGCTTTAATTTCCTCATCGGTCATTTTCAGATCCTGGATCATGGCCAGATTTTTCTGTAATTCTTCGACTGACCTCATCCCGGATACGATGGAGGAAATATGAGGATTTTGAAGTACCCATTTAAGTATGGCATTGGAGTTCATCTGTGGCCCTGATTTTTCCCGGTAGGCCCCGGCGGTAGTTTTCATCGCTACAATGCCAATACCTGCCTTCACGGCATTGGCTATTGCAGCATCGAGCAATACTTTGTCCTGGATTTTGTAATTGTAAGAGATCATCGCTACATCATAAACACCGGTTTCAGCGGCTGCATTCAATGCCTCTACCGTTTCGCCGTGCGAAGAGATGCCGACAAACCGGACCTTCCCCTGTTTTTTCAGCTGCTCCATAGTTTTTAAGACCCCCTCGTGTTGAACGGTCTCCTTTTTTGCAGCATAAGGCAGTACCACGATATCAATATGGTCAAGGCCAAAACGTTTCAGGCTCTCCCCGGCTACTTTCATGTAACCATCGGCTGTAAATTCATTGGTAAGCAGGCCGGAGCGTTTGTCAAGTCCGTTGGGGATGGCCGCTGTTCCAACGATGAATGAATCCCGGTTCAACCCTTTCAGCCCTTCACCAACCAGAATTTCATTGTTCCCATTGCCATAATAGGTGGCAGAAAAGAACAATTTAACTCCCGAGTCATAGGCGGCCCTCACAAAGCCGGAATTGGTCGTGCCGCCGGTACCCATGCTGATTAACGGTATTTTAATGCCCGTTTTGCCCAACAGTCGCTCAGGTAAATTTGACATCCTCATTGCAGAACCAAAATCACCGGATGACGCTTTTACAGAACCCGGAAGTAAAGCGGCACCGGAAGCGCCCAAAATGCTCATCTTTAGGAATTCACGCCGATTGTTCTTGTCCATGACTTGTTGATTTAAATTGTGAATGACATTGGATACATGTGAAGTCTAAATTAATAAATTTCTCTCATAACGCTATGACTTCTCCAAAAGCCTGGTAAAAACCTATTTAGTCAATTCGCTTGCAAGCAATTCAGCCTGCTTCAGTACCGTTTCGGTAGCCAGCATCTGCATATCGGGAGGATAGCCGTATTTGCGGAGAATCCGCTTAACCGCCACTTTTAACCTGGCTTTCACGCTCTCCTTGATGGTCCAGTCGATGGAGGCATTCTGCCGGATCGTTTCAGTCAAAACAACCGCCAACTCCCTCAATTTATCCTGCTGCATCAACTCCCTGGCGCTGTCGTTGCTGGAAACAGCCGTATAAAAAGCATATTCGAAGTCGGTCAATCCCAGATGCTTTGCCTCTGAATCCATCTCCACAATCTCCTTGCTCAAATGGATCAGCTCATCGATTACCTCAGCAGCTGTCAATATTTTGGCGTGATACCTTTTGATGGCATCTTCGAGCATTACCATCAGCGTTTTGCTCTTTACCAGGTTCTTTTTTGCCCTCGATTTGATCTCTTCGTTCAACAGCTTTTTGAGTACTTCGAGTGCAATGTTCTTGTGCTCCATCCCTTTCAACTCCATCAGAAATTCTTCCGAGAGAATGGAGATATCCGGTTTCTTGATTCCCGCCGCATCAAATACATCGATCACCTTTTCTGAAACCAGGGCCTTGTCAATCACCTGCCTGATGGTGGTTTCGATCTCCTCGTCCGTTCGGCCCATACCGGTCGCGTCAAACTTGGCCAGCCGTGCTTTCACAGCCTGGAAGAAGGAGACTTCATCTTTGGCATCCATCGCCTGATCGTGCGGAATGGCAATGGCAAATGCCCTGGAAAGGGCCGTAACTTCATTAATGTACCGCTTTTTACCGTCATCCAGTCCAAGAATATGCTCTTCAGCTGCCAGAATCAGTGATAGTTTCTGCGATGTTTCCGCTTCAAAATAATGTTCGTAAGCGAAATTGTGGTACATCTGCGAAACCACCTCCAGTTTCTCCAACATTAGCTGCACCGCCTGTTCCTGCAGAATCGTCGGGTCACCCTTTCCTCCTGAATCGGCATAGAAGGAGAGCGCTTTCTTCAGATCGGCCGCAATGCCCAGGTAATCGACGATCAATCCACCTGGTTTATCCAGGTAAACCCTGTTAACCCGGGCAATGGCCTGCATCAGGTTGTGACCCTGCATGGGCTTGTCGATGTAGAGGGTGTGCAGGCTGGGAGCATCGAAACCGGTTAACCACATGTCGCGGACAATGACCAGCTTCAACTCATCCTCCGGGTTCTTCATCCGCTCGGCCAGCGCCCTGCGCTGCTCCTTGGAGGTATGGTGCTTCGAAATTTTCGGACCGTCTGAAGAGGCCGAGGTCATCACTACCTTGATGGCTCCTTTGCCCAAATCAGCCGAATGCCATTCGGGTTTTAAAGCGACAATCGCCTCGTACAAATCGGCCGCAATCCGGCGACTCATGGTTACAATCATCCCTTTACCCTCAAAAACCTCCTGACGCTGGCCGAAATGGGTGATGATGTCTTTGGCGATGTTGGCCATCCTGTTTTCACTGCC
>JAMDDG010000344.1 GCA_023488865.1 Bacteroidota bacterium
ATTTCAATGGCGAGGTCGTACCCGCCAAAAATTTTGCCCTGGCCGGAATGGCCGGAATGATGGCAGCGGTGATGCACTCCCCCATGACGGCGATCTTCCTGATTGCAGAGATCACAGGGGGGTTCGGCCTGTTGGTCCCTTTGATGATCACTGCTGCAACCGCCTACCTGACCATTATGCCAATTGAACCACACTCCCTGTACCACAAGCGTCTTGCCCTGAAAGGGGATTTAATTACGCACAACAAAGACAAAGCCGTGCTGACCCTGTTGCGCTTGCACAATGTGATCGAGAAAGACCTCCTTACCGTCACGCCGGATACCACCCTGGGAGAACTTGTCAGGATCATAGCCAAATCCAAGCGCAACCTATTCCCGGTAGTGGATGAGTTAAACAATTTCAAAGGGGTCGTGCTGCTGGACGATGTCAGGGAAATTATGTTCGAAAAGGAGCTCTACACGACTAAAAAAGTGTCAGAAATAATGACTTATCCTCCCGAGATCATCTCCCACGATGAAAAAATGGATACAGTTATGAAGAAATTTAAGGATAGCGGAGCCTGGAACCTCCCAGTTATCCACAACGGTAAATATGTCGGGTTCATCTCCAAATCCATGATCTTCAATGCCTACCGGGATGTGCTGGTAGATTTCTCCGAAGAGTAAGAGAATGTGAAAATTGGAAAATATGGAAATGTGAAAATGAAGAACGCTCTTATCTTGATTTCTGTTTGGCCAGACAACATTTCCACATTTTCACATTTTCACATTCGACTCCGCTCAGGGACCGGTGCTTTCCTCATTTCCACATTTTCACATTCTCCAATTTCCACATTTTCACATTTTCCAATTCTTCGCAAAAATTGTACTTTTGACGCTTAATTCTTAAATATCCACCCCCATGAAGAGAGACACCCAAATTTTTGAGATCATCGCCAAAGAACAGGCCCGTCAGCTGCACGGAATCGAACTAATTGCCTCCGAAAACTTTGTTTCACAACAGGTTATGGATGCGATGGGTTCCTGTCTGACCAACAAATATGCTGAAGGATATCCGGGACACCGTTATTATGGCGGATGTCAGTTTATTGATGAGGCAGAGCAATTGGCCATTGATCGGCTCAAAGAACTTTTTGGCGCCGAATATGCCAACGTTCAGCCGCACTCAGGTGCACAGGCCAACATGGCAGTTTTAATGACGGTGCTTCAACCGGGCGACACTTTTATGGGATTGGATCTTTCACACGGAGGGCACCTTTCGCACGGCTCTCCGGTAAATTCATCCGGATTATTGTACCACCCTGTTTCTTACGGCGTTAAAGAAGAGAATGGCTTAGTCGATTACGACCAGATGGAACAGGTAGCTAAGACAGAAAAACCAAAGCTGATTATTGCAGGCGCTTCTGCCTATTCCAGAGAGTGGGATTATGCCCGTATCCGGACGCTGGCAGACAAAATTGGCGCCCTCTTTATGGTCGACATGGCCCACCCGGCCGGGTTGATCGCTGCCGGATTGCTTGAGAATCCACTGAAACATGCACATATCGTTACTTCAACAACCCATAAAACTTTGCGTGGCCCGCGTGGCGGGATCATTCTGTTAGGCAAAGATTTTGAAAATCCGTGGGGACTTGCCACCAAAAAAGGGGAGATCAAATTGATGAGCAGTCTGCTCGACTCGGCTATCTTCCCCGGAATTCAGGGTGGCCCGCTGGAACATGTGATCGCGGCCAAAGCCGTTGCTTTTGGAGAAGCATTGCTTCCCGAATACAAAATCTACCAACAACAGGTCCAAAAAAATGCCAAAGTGATGGCCCAGGCCTTTATGGACAAAGGGTACAAAGTAATATCCGGAGGAACCGACAACCACTCCATGCTGATCGACCTGCGCACCAAATTCCCCGATCTTACCGGTAAAAAAGCCGAAAATGTATTGGTTCAGGCAGATATCACCATCAACAAAAACATGGTGCCGTTCGATAGCCGCTCACCTTTCCTTACTTCAGGCTTGCGAGTGGGTACACCAGCCATTTCCACCAGAGGTTTGAAAGAAGCCCAGATGGGATTAATCGTTGAAATGATCGATCGTGTCCTTTTGGATGCCGATAGCGAACAGAATATTCTGACTGTACGGGTAGAAGTCAACAAGATGATGGCAAATTATCCTATTTTCGCCTGGTAAAATAAAAATCAATTAGCCACAAGTATTTAGGTCTTAGCTAATCACTTACGGCTAATTGATTTTTATTTGTTTGAAGGGTTCGAAATGTTAACAGTTCCAAAGGAAATCGAATGTGGAAAGATGGACACTGAGCCTGTCGAAGTGTTTCAGTATTTTCGACAACAAATCGGTCCCTGAGCTTGTCGAAGGGCAACTTTTCGAACTTTTCAAACCCTTCAAACTTTTTCAAACAATTCCCAAATCTTCGGAAGAAATACAAAACATGCTACTGCTACTGCGGTGATGGCGCAAACAAGTACAGCAGCAGCGGCCAGGTCCTTCACTTTTTTAATATTTTCGTGTTTTTCGGGAGCCAGATGATCGGACAGGTTTTCAATGGCCGAATTGAAAAGTTCAGCGGAAAAAACCGCTCCGATAACTATTGAGATAATCGCCCATTCCTGGTAAGAGAGCTTTAGAAAACATCCAAGCAGCACAGCCAGAATGGCAGCTACCAGGTGAATCCTGGAATTGTGCCCTTCTGCAAACATCACCTTCAATCCATTAAAAGCATAACCAAAGCTTTTCAACCTCTTCCTGAAAGAAAATTTTTCACCTTTCATTTTTTGTTTTTTTGTCCAACTGACGGGGTGACTAAGAGTCACCCCGTCAGTTGGGGGAATATTACCGCCTATGCCACTGTAGATAAACTACTTACGTAAGTTATTTTTAATTTATTGCAACTCTCGAAAAAGGTACTGCATCCAACGAAGAAAAATCACCTTTTAAATATTTATAATAACCGGTAATGGCAATCATCGCCGCATTGTCGGTAGTAAATTTAAACGGAGGGATAAACATCTCCCAGCCCTGTTTAGCGGCCATTTCAATCAGGGCGGAACGCAACCCTGAATTGGCAGAAACACCGCCTGCTACCGCGATTTCTTTGATGCCGGTTTGTTCGGCCGCCAACTTCAGCTTGGCAAGCAAAATCTCTATGATGGTAGACTGCAGGGAAGCACAGAGATCGGCTTTATGGTTGTCGATAAAATCAGGGCCTTTCGCAATTTCATCGCGTAGCAAATAAAGAAAAGAGGTCTTTAAACCGCTGAAACTGTAATCAAATCCCTGTATCCGCGGTTTGGCAAAGTTAAATGCCTTGGCGTTGCCTTCTTTGGCCAGTTTATCGATCAGCGGACCGCCGGGATAGGGTAATCCCATCACTTTGGCACACTTATCGAATGCCTCACCGGCCGCATCATCAATGGTTTGACCGATTACCTCCATCTCCAGGTGATTGGAAACGATGATAATCTGAGG
>JAMDDG010000096.1 GCA_023488865.1 Bacteroidota bacterium
TGGACAATTGACAATTAGTTTGATTGTTTGAGCTCCGAAGTAAAAACAAGATATTTGTTTCTATTAAGATTGCAGATTTTCAAAAACGTTTAAAATTTTTCTAAAAATAGATAAAAATTGAGAAGTACTTAGTCGGAACGATGTTTTTTGACCTTCACGGTAGTAAATCTTCTTCAATTGGTTCTATTAGGAGGTTCGTATATTTGTTTTTACCTTTGCGCAAATGATCCGTGTGCTTGAACACCACGTAAAAAAACAAGTAAAATGAGTGCAAGGGAAAAATCGGGATTAACCCATTTAGGCAAAGCCGGAACTGTTTTTCATTTTGATTATGATCCTTCTTTGCTGGAAACATTTAAAAATCAACACCCCGGCAATGATTATTGGGTAAAATTCAACATCCCGGAATTCACTACCCTCTGCCCGATTACCGGTCAGCCGGATTTCGCCACCCTGTATATCAGCTATATCCCCGATCAGAAGATGGCGGAAAGCAAGAGCTTAAAGCTTTATCTCTTCAGTTTCCGCAACCATGGTGATTTTCACGAAGATTGCGTTAACATTATCATGAAGGACCTGGTCAAGCTGATGGATCCACGGTACCTCGAAGTTTGGGGAAAATTTACGCCCCGGGGAGGCATCAGCATTGATCCCTATTGCAACTACGGCAAGCCCGGTACCCGATTTGAGCAGATGGCGGAGTACCGGTTGATGAACCATGATTTGTACCCGGAGAAAATAGACAACAGATAAAAAAAAGCGCCCCGAAAGGCGCTTTTTTTTATCTGTTGTCAGCCAACTTATTTTTTCACCACTTTCTTAAATCCGTAAACTGCGGCAGCGCCCAGTTCTTCTTCGATGCGGAGCAGTTGGTTGTATTTGGCCATCCTGTCGGTCCGGCTTAAAGATCCGGTTTTAATCTGGCCGCTGTTGGTAGCTACCGCGATGTCGGCAATGGTGGTATCTTCAGTTTCTCCCGAACGGTGGGAAGTAACGCTGGTGTATCCGGCACGGTGGGCCATTTCGATGGCATCCAGTGTTTCGGTCAAAGTACCGATCTGGTTCACCTTGATCAGGATGGAGTTGGCGGCACCCAATTCAATTCCTTTTTTCAGGTATTCAACATTGGTAACGTATAAATCGTCCCCAATCAACTGGCATCTATCGCCAAGCTTATTGTTCAACATAACCCAGCCGTCCCAATCGTTTTCTGAGCAACCGTCTTCAATCGAGTCGATCGGGAAGTTGGCAACCAAGGATGCAAGATATTCTACCTGTTCTTTGTTGCTGCGTTTTGCTCCGTTTGGTCCTTCAAATTTGGCATAGTCGTAGGTGCCATCTTTATAGAATTCAGAAGCTGCACAATCGAGAGCGATAGAGATATCCCCGCCATCTTCGGCGCGGCCAGGTTTGTAACCTGCATTTTTGATGGCCAGGATAATGCTGTTCAAAGCATCTTCCGTTCCATTCAGTTTTGGGGCAAAACCACCTTCATCACCCACTGCAGTGCTGAGGTTGCGCTCCTTTAATACTTTTTTCAGGCTGTGGAATACCTCAGCGCCCATGCGCAAAGCTTCGCGGAAAGAAGGGGCGCCAATGGGGCGGATCAAAAATTCCTGGAAAGCAATGGGGGCATCGGAGTGTGAACCTCCGTTGATGATGTTCATCATCGGGACAGGCAACGTTCTGGCATTGACCCCGCCAATGTAACGGTAGAGTGGCATTTCAAGATAGGCAGCTGCGGCTTTGGCGGTAGCCAGGGAAACACCAAGGATGGCGTTTGCGCCCAATTTGGATTTGGTTTTTGTGCCGTCCAACGCGATCAGGGCATGGTCGAGCGCCACCTGATTCAGGGAATTCATTCCAATAACGGCTTCTGCGATAACCGTATTGACATTTTCGACAGCTTTCAGGACTCCTTTGCCAAGATATCTTTTCTTATCTCCGTCGCGAAGCTCAATTGCCTCATTTTCCCCGGTTGATGCTCCGGATGGTACAGCGGCACGGCCAATGACACCGCACTCAAGGGTTACTTCTACTTCTACGGTTGGGTTACCGCGTGAATCAAGAATTTCTCTTCCGACGACTTTACTTATTAACATTTTGTGTACTATTTAAGTGATACAATTTATTCGCTACCTGTAAGATAGCCATATTTTTGCTAAAAACAGCACGAAGTTAATTAATCTGTCACAAAGTTCATCAACCACCGCGATTTGGAATTAATTGTTAATGTAAAAATCATGTTGGGGAGGAGGAAATTCCTGTTTAATTTCTTTTCAATTTTCTCTGAATTTTCTTAATTGCCTGATCGATTGATTTTTCAGGCTCAATAACATTGTATTCGCCCCAAAATTCAGGATCGGAAAAACCGGAGACTTCATCCATCATCACAACGTTGGTTTTCAAACGATCAACTGGTTTCGCGTTCTTCACCTGGCTTTTCTTCCAGTCTGTAACCGCCATCTCAATGGTGGAAGCATAATGGGTGTTGAACAATCTTCTTTTCCATTCAACCTTGAAGACAATCTCTGCCCTTGAATAGCCGAAAATCCATCTCCCGTCCTTTTCACGGTAGTTAACCTGGTAGTTGGCCTCTGTCGGATATACTTTTGCCCCAACAGGTTTCTTGCGGATAAAAAGCTCGGAAGATGCCATTTTATCGGTGACATTCAGGCTGAACATAGCGCTCTCGACAGCAAGACTTTCGGTGTCGACATACAGTTTTCCGTAATAGAGCGGTTCTTTAATATGTGGATATTGCTTAAAATCAATAACATACATTAATTTATCACCAATTTTAGTGATGTTTTCGATATCAAACTGATATTTCCCCACCATGTCATCTGTAAAGACCATCTCCGGGTTTTTCATGATATCAAGCAGTAAGGAGGTATAGGGGCCACCCTGCAACTTGAAAGTTAAAGTATCCAATCTGGTATAGTCGGTACTTTTTCTTCCTTTGTAGAGCTCAATTTGGTCGATCCTTCCCGACAGGCAAGGCTGTTTGAATACATCCAGAACCGCTTCTGACAACGATACATAGGTTTTATTTTTTTTGGTGGTTTCACGGTAGAAAACAGTCATCCGGTTCTGATCCTGGTTGTAATTTTCAGCCCTCCTGCTAAGGATTGTTCTCATCAGCATCGCGGGATCCGTTGGATGAATGTTGATGGTGCCGAGGGTTACAGACAACAACTCAAGTTCAATGCGGTTTTTATCCGGCTTCAGCTCAGAGAGTTTAATTATTTTGTCTTTGTGGCCCAGGAATGAAACGACAACGTTACCATCCGTTTTCAACAATGGTACTTTGAAAGAAAATTCCCCATCACTGTTGGTAACGGTGGAGAGGTTGGTACCTTCGAGGGTCAAAGTAGCGAAACCGAGCGGTTTCCTTGAATCCTTCTCGACAACATATCCTCTGTATTGCTCATAACTGAGGGTATCCCTAACATTTCCGGCCCTCCCGGAGGCCATCA
>JAMDDG010000430.1 GCA_023488865.1 Bacteroidota bacterium
TGGATCTTCCCTTCAAAGAAAGAGAGGGGAAGAGCAGCTAACTCTTCGTCTGTAATGTTTTTTTTAAACTCCTTGTTATTTTCACTCATTGCTAATGTTCAGCTTTTTCGCATTTGCTCCGGGCTGCTAATTTTTCACTATTCATTAATTTTTTAACCGCCCCAACTCCACCAAAAATTTTCAATTTTCGATTTTCGATTAGGCCCCTGAATCCTCGGTCCCTGAGCCTGTCGAAGGGTCGAAAGGGTCGAAGTATCTAAATATTCAATTATATTCTATGATCTACTCTATGTTTGTATTTCCATACACCAGCATGTGAACCGCCCTTAACCCGTTTACTAACCTCTGTCCCCAATATTGTTCGAAATTATTCCTGCATTCCCGGAGGGCTGCGCGCATCACTTCCACGGTACCGATCCGGTAAGACAAGATAAAATCTTTTAAATCCTGGTAGATATCGGCCACATTTTCAGAAATGTTCGCCTCAACGTTCGCTTCTCCCAGCGGGGTCCCGGGTTCGAAAATTTCGGGATAACTGTCAAACTCGCCCAACTTTGAGCTCAATTTCCGCAGGATAAAATTATAATCACTCTCGGATACAAATTTTTCAGGCGAATCTTCCTCCTCTTCCTCGTCCAGCTCAGGCAGCAGGGATGCTTTCAGGTAAAGCAGAGGCAGCAATTTTTGCAACTTTCCCAGAAAATCTATTCGTGTAAGGTCGTTTACTGACTCTGTAAAAGCGCAAAACTCGTTGGCTACGGTGGCAAATTCGATCACATTTCTCGAATAGACTAAATCCTGAAAAAGGGAATCATTTTTTGGTGTTTGTTCCATGTTAACTAATACAACTTCTCTGCTGCAAAGGTAATCAAACTTCGTTGGGACAACGTTCTTACCCGAAAAAATGAATAAAATATGCCAATTATCAGTCTGGTCAAATCATTCTGAAACAGGATAAGACGACAAAATCCGCCTCATTTTTTCAAAACAAGCAGGTTTGAAGCATTTATCTCAAGGTTTTCCTGATCCAACATCCATCTCGCCACCTTCAGGATACTCTTTTCGTTGCCCTCACATCGACCGATCATCTCCTTTATCTCCATTGGCCCAGTAAGCAGCAATTGCCTGATCTTTTCTGAAATAAGTTCAAACTCGATATTGGAGATGCCCGATTGATGCTCCCCTTTGCAAACATCACACTGACCGCACGATTTGGATCCCAGTTCGCCAAAATAAGCCAGCAACTGCACACTCCGGCACCGCTCCTCCGAACAGGCATATCCAATCACGGCATCGACCCGTTTCTGGTAATTGGCCTTTCTATCCTGGTAATTGGCCGGTGAAATACGAATCCGCCCCTTTTCCACCCTTTCAATCAAAAACTGGACCACAGGCGCCTCTCTCCGGGGAATATAGTGGATGATCTTTTGCTGGGAAAGATATTTCAAATTTTGGTACAACTCATCTGCTGTAATATTTAACCTCCTGGCTAACAGCACTTCATCAATTCTGACATAATCATTGAAAAGTCCGGTATAAGAACGCAGGAGCATGCCGATCAACTGCTCCAGGTTTTTCCCGCCGGTCTCAATCCGGTACAACTCATCCCGGTGCGCCAAAAAATAGAGCCGCGAGGAGGTTTCCGGATCATCGGTATACTCCAAATACCCCTCCCTTTCCATCAACTTCAGACTGTGGTAAACGGTCGTAGCCGGAAAGCTGAACTTTCGGGCAAAATCCTCCGGCTGAAAAGTATAAAAACCATTTTTACCGGTACCTATCGCGATTTGAAGGTAATCGCACAGAGCCTGATAAACAGCACGTATTCGCTCCTGTTCGGGAAAAGCGTCGGTCACCATCTTGTGCAACCTTCGTTTGTCGGTCCCGTTGTAGATCATCAGCGCGACCGACCGTTCACCGTCGCGGCCGGCCCTGCCCGCCTCCTGAAAATAGGCCTCCAGCGAATCAGGAAGGTCCAGGTGAAGTACAAACCGCACATCCGGCTTGTCGATGCCCATCCCAAAAGCATTGGTCGCGACCATCACCCTCGAAGTGCCTTTCATCCAATTGTTTTGCTTCTCTTTTCGCAGCACAGGATCCAATCCTGCATGATAAAAATCGGCTGATACCTCATGCTGTCTCAAAAGATCGGAAATTTCCCGGCATTTCTTGCGGCTTCTGACATAGATAATTCCGGATCCCTTCGATTTGGAAACAGTTTCGACGAGGTAACCCAGCTTATCCTCTTTCTTACGGACTAAATAAGTCACGTTTTCGCGGACAAAACTCTTCTTGAGCAGGTTCTTTTTGGGGAAAAGCAGTTTATCCTGAATATCGTCAACGACTTCATTCGTGGCAGTGGCGGTTAACGCCAATATCGGAACTTTCGGAAAATAGGTGCGTATATTGGCGATCTGGAGGTACGATGGCCGAAAATCGTATCCCCACTGGGAAATGCAGTGGGCTTCGTCGACCGTGATCAGGTTCAGTTTAAAACGGATCAGGTACTCCAGAAAATTGGCAGACAAAAGCCTTTCGGGAGATACATACAGAAATTTATAGTCACCATAAACCGCATTGTTACAGGCAATTTCGATCTCCCGGGAGGTCATTCCCGAATAAATGGCCAATGCTTTGATCCCTTTGGCACGCAGATTTTCTACCTGATCGTTGATTAGAGCAATCAGGGGCGTAACGACCAGACACATACCTTCAGTTGAAAGGGAGAAAACCTGAAAGGTGATCGACTTCCCTCCACCGGTAGGCATTAACCCAAGGGTATCTTTTCCGGCAGCCACCGAATGGATAATATCCTCCTGTAAAGGCCTGAAAGAATCAAAACCCCAATATTTCAACAATATTTCGTGATACAAATCCATCCTAAATCATTGTACGTGAAGTGAAGCAATAGACTAAAAAATCATTGCTTGTCTTGATTAAAAGTGCTTTCCATTGCATACAATGGTAAAGATAATATTGGTCTTTCTTCAAGAAAAGGAGCCTGCGAAATTTTAAATGCCCTATTGGAATGGTAATGTTCGATGAACAAGTGCAGACTTTTCATCCTCCCGGTTGAGCCAGATTTTATCTCAATTGGAACAATTTGAGCATCCAACTCTATTAAATAATCGATTTCTGCAGTACTGTTTTTGGCCTGCCTTCCCCAATAATACAAGCTTGGTTTGGTAAATGGATTTCGGATGGCAATAAGCTCTTGTCCAACAAATTGTTCTGCTACAGCCCCTTTAAATACTGCAGTTAAATCTTTTCCCTTGACAGTGTCAGCATATATTCCACTTATTGCATGAAGCAAACCTACGTCGAGAAATAACACCTTGAAATAAGCCTCATTGGCACTTGCAGCCAAAGGTATGCCTGCACCGCTTGCTTGCCTTACCCTGTTAACAACACCTGCCGTTTCCAACAATTCTAATGCTTCTTTCAGTTCTCTGGATCTAATTTCTTTATCAACC
>JAMDDG010000361.1 GCA_023488865.1 Bacteroidota bacterium
AGATTCCATGGATGTATTGAAATTCATCCAGCAACAGGTAGCCATCCAGTTTTTCATCCAGGTACACCTTCAAATACTGCTCGATATCTGATAAGCGCTGGAAAAGTTGAGCTATTTCGGGGTCCTGTCCATCCAGAAAAAGATTTTTTCTGTCCCATTTGCAGATCTTCATGATACTTGTTTTGCCAACCTGACTCGCCCCTATCAGCACAACAATTTGTACGATTTTGAATCCGGCAACAATCTTTTTCAGATATGTATCTCTTATTAACATGATAAATAGACCTTTAGATCATACAAATATCGTATTTATTTCTGAAATAAAAAATTATTTTCGGTTATTTTTACCTATATTCTGAAAATATCGCTATTTTCTTGTCAATATAGATGAAAAAACAGCGATATTTTTGTCGAAATTGACAAAAATATCGCTGTTTTATGATTTGAAGGATAGAAAGAAACAGATTAAACCCGACGGATAACCTTAAGCGATTTGGTTCGGTTTCTAACCTGTTCAGTCTTCAAGCAGTTGCAAATGTCCCTGGCTTTTGGCGTAAATAATCCGGATCATGGTGGGTAAAACGACCAGTAACATTGGCAAAGCCACCAAAAAACCACCTATGATGGCAATCGCAAGCGGTTGGTGCATCTGTGCCCCTGCCCCTATTCCCAGAGCAATAGGCATCAACGCAATAATGGCCCCAAGCGCCGTCATCAGCTTCGGACGCAACCGGGTAGAGATGGCGTAGACAATCGATTCATCCACATCCATCTTCAACCGCGCATCTTTGTATTGCAGGAAAGTAAATATGGCATTTTCGCCAATAATTCCCACGATCATGATCAGCCCGGTGTAGCTTCCCACGTTCAACGGGGTTTTGGTGAGATAGAGCGCCAGATAGCTTCCCGAAATACCCAGGACCGCAATCAGCAAGATGGTAAAGGCAATCCGGAACTCCTTGAACAAAGCCAGAATGATACAGAAAACCAGGAGACTTGCAGTAATCAGGATCATTAACAGTTCGTCGAATGATTTCTGTTGTTCCGCGAAAGCGCCACCAAAAACAATGCTGTATCCCTGAGGCAAAGTAATTTGGGCAGAAACCTCTTTCTTAATTTCATTGATGGCGCTGCCAAGATCCCTCCCGGAAAGTCTGGCTGTGACCACTCCCATATTCTGAAGGTTCTCGCGGTTGATCTCTACATCTCCTTCAATCAATTTTACGGTCGCTAACTGCTCTATCGGCTTGAGCTTTCCGTTAGGCATGGAGATCTGAAGATTCTTGATGCCGTTAACATCCAACGTTTTATTTCCGGGATACAGCAATCTGATATTGGTAAATTGTTCCCGATCCTGGATGGCTCCTACAATATTACCCTCCAGCGCAGTCTGGAGCTGGTATTGCAAATTGGCAGAAGTGATCCCAAACTGGGAAAGCTTGGCATTGTCGGGCAGAACGTTCACATAAGGGCCGGCTGCAATAATCCCGTCCGAAACATCTTCGACACCCTCCGTTTTGGCCACAATGGAGGCCACATTTCTCGACATCTCTTCCAACTTATGTCTGTCATTTCCAAAGATTTTCACTTCAATAGGTTTAACAGATTCCATCAGGTCGCCCAGCATATCCCCAATGACCTGTCCGAAATCGATCTTTAATGCAGGCTGGGAAACTTCAACCTTAGAACGGATGTCGCCAATAACCTCCTCGGTAGTCCTGGAACGGTTTTTTTTCAATTGTATCAGGTAATCCCCTTTGTTGGGCTCCGTGATAAAGAACCCCATCTCGGTACCTGTACGGCGCGAATAGGTTTCAACTTCAGGTATGGTTACCAAAATTTTTTCAACATTCCTGAGAATACGGTCTGTCTCTTCCAGCGAAGTGCCCGGAGGGGATCTGTAGTCCAATACAATGCTCCCTTCGTCCATCTCCGGAAGGAAACCGGTTTCCAGTCTCGGGAATACAAAGAATATCGAAAGAATCAGTAAAACCATGAAGGTCAGACTAATTGCCGGCCGATGGATAAAATAGGAGACCCATTTTTGAGATTTTACCTGGTGCGACATTGCTTTCGACTTATGGCTGGCAGCATTGGACGATTTGGGAGTCAGGAGCAGATAGATGACGGGGAGGGCCATCCAGGTTACGAAGAAAGAGCAGACTAAGGTAACGATCATGGCATTGGTCATCACCTTGAAATAGGCACCTGCAACCCCTGTCATCAGCATAAACGGAAGAAAAATGACGATGGTGCTCAGCGAGGAACCAACCATGGCGGGGAAAAGGAAATGAATGGCCTTCTGAACCAATGTGGAAGACTTTTCATAGGGATGTTCTTCGTGCGTTCGCTGGATCTGTTCAACCACCACAATGGCATCATCAATAATCAACCCGATGGATGCTGCAATGGCGCCCAGTGTCATAATATTCAGGGTCTGGCCCATCGTATAAAGCACGATAAGCGTGAGGCAGATCGTAACCGGGATGGTGAAAAGAATGGTGGCGCTCGCCTTTAACGATCGAAGGAAAAGGATGGCAACTACAATTGCGAGGAGTAATCCGACCCACAGGCTGTCTGTTACGCTACGGATGGATTCATCAACAAAATCAGCCTGGTAATAGTATGGTTTGATGACAATATCCGGGGGCAGCGTCTTTTGCAGATCAATCAGTTTCTTCCGCATCTGGTCTGTCAATTCGATCAGATTGGCATTGGGTTGTTTGATAACTGCAATAAGCAAGTTCTCCTTCCCGTTGGCATTGATTTTGATGTATTCTTTTGCCTCCCGGATTTCCACGGTAGCAATGTCCTTCATCAATATCACCCGTTTGCCGGTATTGCTGACCACCAGGTTCTCCAGCTCGGTTTTATTCCGGCCCAGGGCATCGGTAATCGTGAGATAGAGCCTGCGATAGTCGTTGAGATAACCGTTTGAGCGTACAAATCCGGTTTCGTTCAGCGTGTTTTTGATAATTTCCGGGGTCAGTCCGAGTGAGCTGATCTTTGAAATATTGAGTTCTACCCAGTATTCCTTCTCTTTGCCCCCGATGATCCTTATTTCTGAAACACCCTCAACTTGCGAAAGAAAGGGTTTGATGGTATAATTGGCTAAGTATTTCAACTCGATAGGCGAGCGTCCTTTCCCCTCCAGGGTATAGCCGATCACCGGCAAAATGGAAGGGTTCATCCGTTCGACGGCAATCTGAAGATCTGCCGGCAGCGAACTACGTATTTCGCTGATTTTTGCCTCGATGCGTTGCTGGCTGAGGTTGATGTCTGTTTTCCAGTCCATAAAAGCGGAGATTTCGCACGAGCCACGATTGGTACTGCTGCGAATGACCTTCAACCCAACTTGCAGTTAATCCGAATGGAATTCTTGCTGTTCAATGAATTGGCAATTTTCGAGTTCGGATTTGTGTACTACGGATTTTCGTTTTACGAAGGGTGCGTATTTGTATTTCAGGGCATCG
>JAMDDG010000036.1 GCA_023488865.1 Bacteroidota bacterium
ATCCTTTATTACCGCTTCACCTGCGATTTTGAATACGACCAGATATGTGAAATCATGTCGATGAAATATGATTCGGCCCGGAAAATGGTATTTCGTGCTTTACAAGCTCTTCGCGTGCATCTGACTGACACCAATATTTTTTTTTAACGTTCACCTTCAGCATTTTACATTTTTTTGAAAAAATAACTGTTTTTTTGAGTCCACAATAATCACGTTTCTGCCTTTCTATTAAAAATACACAGCAGTAAGGAACAGATTAGTGAAATGAGAATATTTCCAATTTACAATTGAAGAACTAATCGAGAACTACGATTTTAAGCCAATTTGGCCGTAATTGAATAGCTTTTGCTCATAGATCTATTTTCGGTTTAAATATTCAAATTTAGATATTTAAGTACCAATTATAAATTAAAACTAACAGTTATGAAAGCTTTGATTAAAAATTTACCGATTGTTTTAGCAGTAGTTTCAATGCTGTTTATTATGAGTTGCGAAAAAACGTCAGAGATTCCTCTGATGCAAACTCCGATGCAAACAAAAAGTGCAACGTCGACCTCATCTAATATTCTTGATGTCGGTGTCGGCTGGCCTTATGCAACATTAGGAGCAGCAGCGGCAGTAGCGATCCCGGGTGACACCATTCAGGTTCATGGCGGCACCTATTCCGGAGGTGAGCTTATCTCTAATCTGCAAGGCACTACTTCTGCATGGATAACAATACGTGCCGCGGCAGGGGACACCGTATTATATAGTGGAAACACGCAGGCATTTCAACTGTCAGACCCTGCTTATATCAGAATTCAGGGATTGCAATTTGAAAAACAGACAGCCAACGGTGTAAATATTGATGATGCAGGAACGTTTGATACCCCCGCACATGATATTATTATTGAAAATTGTATTTGGCTTAGCATGGGCGGCACAGGTAATAACGATGAACTTAAATTGTCGGGTGTTGACAACTTTACAGTGCAAAACTGTCAGTTTAACAATGGGAAAGATGGGGCATTCGTTGATATGGTAGGATGCCATAATGGGGTATTGCAGGATAATATTTGTCAAAATGCAGGAGCTAAAGGACAGGTTTTTCAGACAAAAGGTGGATCAAAAAATATTACCATTCAACGTAATCGTTGTATTAATGGTGGCGACAGGACAATGCATATTGGGGGGAACACAGGTACACAATACTTCCGCCCACAGGGAGCAGACTATGAGGCAACAAATATCTATGTGTATTCCAATACTTTCCAGGGTGGAAATGCACCTATTGTTTTCTCAAGTTCAGTATATTGTGAGGCAGTCAACAACACAATTAACCAACCTGTAAATTATGCTCTCCGCATCCTGCAGGACGATAAAAGAGTTCAAACGTGTGCAAATAACACCTTCCGAAACAATATTGTAATATTTACCAATACTGGAGATGCTATTAATATCGGTCCGGGCACTAATGCAGGCAGTTTTGTGTTCTCGAATGATTTATGGTTTAATCCAAATAATCTTTCCTGGGCTGGTCCGAACACACCCTATACTGAACCTGGTCAAATTCTGAATAAGGATCCTATGTTCTCTGACAGCCTTTATCATTTGCAATCTACATCGCCAGCAATTGGTATGGGTTATGCAGTGTCTCAACCAACCACTGATTATTTTGCATTACCTTTTAAATCACCTAGGGTTATCGGGGCTGTTGAAGCCAATTAAGAAGCATTATTGAAAACGTAACAGACGTAAATTAATAAAGGCGGAGTTTTTATGCTCCGCTTTTTTATTTTCCTGTTTCCTTTATTTTTTATTGAAAATCAGTTTTCAACTTTTGTATTGGAATATTCTTACTGCCG
Source organism: Bacteroidota bacterium (assembly GCA_023488865.1). Taxonomy (GTDB): domain Bacteria; phylum Bacteroidota; class Bacteroidia; order Bacteroidales; family Prolixibacteraceae; genus CAINVV01. Next base: position 1,845 of record JAMDDG010000036.1, read on the forward strand.
TCTGTTGGGATTGCACAAATAAAACAAATTTGGGCATTAGACGACAACTCTTTCAAAGCCTTAGTGAAGCAAAAAGACTGAAACATACTGATGAATATGCTGAAATGCATTCAGCAAATATCGTTTATTCTATTGAAGATGATTGGATTCAGAAAGAACAGCTTACCAAAAAGGATGAAATGATCAGGAAAGGCCTGGCTGAATTAAGTCCGAAACAACGCGAAATCCTTTATTACCGTTTCACCTGCGATTTTGAATACGACCAGATATGTGAAATCATGTCGATGAAATATGATTCGGACCGGGAATGATATTCTGTACTTTACAAGCTCTTCGCGTGCATCAGAATGACACCAATATTTCTTTTTTTAACGTTCACCTTCAGTATTTTACATTTTTTTGAAAAAATAACTATTTTTTTGAGTCCACAAAAATCACGTTTCTGCCTTTCTATTAAAATATACACAGCAGTAAGGAACAGATCAATGAAACGAGAATATTTCCAATTTACGATTGAAGAACTAATCGGGAACCGCGATTTTGTAACTTGGGTACTACAAGGGAAAAATCAAAAAGAATGGGAAGTATTGTTGGCTGAAAGTCCCGAGTTCCAATCTACCGTTAAAAAAGCCCGGAAAATTGTTGAACTGCTTCGTGACCGTCATGATAGTTTAGGTGAAGATGACATTTTAGCAATCTGGAAAAACATTGAAAGTTTCGAGAATCAGATCAGAAACCGGTCGAGACTAATTAAAATGCAAAGATTTCTGCGATATGCAGCTATTCTGGTTGTTGCCCTGTTGATAAGTTCTACCGGAATTTGGATGATCTATCAGAATCAGAAAGGTTATGTTTTTTCAACAAGTTTGGAGACTGAAACAGGTACTCAGTCTCGTCTATTTCTCTCCAACGGGACAACTGTTGATTTGAAAAAGGAAAATTCGAAAATTGCACTTAACGCTGATCAGATGGTTGTGATTGATAACGACCAAATGATTGATTTAAGTAAAGATAGTAATCCGGATGAGTCAAAAATGAATGAAGTGGTCATACCTTATGGGAAAAAATCGCAACTTGTTCTCGAGGACGGCACAAAAGTTTGGCTTAACGCCGGAAGCCGGATGGCATTTCCAACCAAGTTCATCGGTAAAAAACGGGAAGTGTTTTTGGAAGGTGAAGCCTATTTTGAAGTGGCCCACAACAAGGATCTACCTTTTATAGTCAACACGAATGATATTTCGGTTAAAGTTCTTGGTACTAAATTTAACCTGTCAGCATACAAATCGGATCAACTGGATGAAACCGTTCTACTTGAAGGGAAAGTTGTTGTAAGTGAAAAATCAGCCTTTGGATTTATGAAGGGCGAAACCATTCTTGCCCCTAATCAGAAAGCCAGTTACGATAAGGAACATAAACACATTTCAGTAAAAAACGAACCTAATGTGGAATTAGCCATTGCCTGGACTGAAGGTTGGTTTAATTTCTCAAGGCAGAATTTGGAAGATGTACTGAATAAGTTGCAGCGGTATTACAATGTGCAGTTTGTATTTGACAGTGACTTTTCAACTGCCGATCTAATAACCGGGAAGTTGGATCTCAAAGATTCAATTGAGCAGGTGAAGCGGT
>JAMDDG010000051.1 GCA_023488865.1 Bacteroidota bacterium
ACGGTTTTTCTCAGTCGCCAGTTGAGTGGTGGTTATTGAAGTTCCTTCCTCCGGTTGAAGGATTATTTTCGCGACTGGAATCCCCGTACAGTTGGGCAAAAAATTCAACGGGCGTCATCATTCCTGCCGCCAACAGAAAAGTCTGATCGCGGTAGTACCCTGAACGCCAGTCACCTTCACGGTAGCTTTTTACGTATGCAACCTGCGCCAACTCCTTTCCGTCTCCGAATATGCCAAAAGGCGCGCGGCCCAGGTGCACCTCTTTCCGGCCCAAGATACTCAACTGGCGACTGAGAAAAACCGTATAATAATCTTTCAGAACACTTTCTTTTGAAAAAACAGACTGACTTACAGATACTTTTAAATCCATCAACGAAAATTAGTGCAAATTTTACAATGCATGACTAATCATTTTAACGAGAAAAATGGAGATAAGTTATCTAAATAAGTTTGCATTATTTCATCCGTAAATAATTTGTTTTTAAAGGCCGGATGGAACTCCCAATAATCATCCTCTTGTGTGTGGAAGATTTTCTCATGGTCGTTTCATGTGGAATTAACCTATTTAAGATGGCAACTACTTCTTTCTTAATTTTATTATACTTGCGAGCCAACTCATCGGTAAAGTGTTCAGAAAATACCATATCTTCTTTAATTTCTACTGCAATAATATACATCCTTTCAGGTATTTTAAAACCTATTAAATTACCCAATTTCAGGGCTGTCAAAAAACTGGTGTCGTGCAAGTTTGAGAGGTGTAGCGTTTCCCTGAAATCGCCGGGTGTAAAAAAATACACATCTCCTATCTGTCCGTCATGTGTTTTAATGGCATCAATGAATATTACTGTTTGGTAACCTTGAATAAATTCCAATACTTCCAGTCCGCCAACATTCAATTTTTCAAAATTAACCGAAGTGTTTTTAAATTCTTCCTTTAAAAAATCACACAACCTTGGACCAACTCCATCATCGGTTAAAATATCGTTTCCAATGCCTAATATCAACGTATTGATTTTCTTACCCATCCTATTTTTTTGACAAATCCAAAGCTATTTTCGTTGCAGGGTGCGAATCAAAGTACCATCAGATTCACGAATATTTAAAATCATTGGCATTTCACCGGGCAGGCTGTGTGTAGCACATGAGAAACACGGATCATATGCGCGAAACGCCATTTCAATCATGTTCAGGATGCCATCATTTACTTCCACCCCTTTTTTAATAAACCCCTGGGCAGCTTTTTTAAGTGACATACAGATGGCTGCATTATTGTTGGTTGTTCCAACAATAATGTTCACTTTCTGAACAATCCCTTTATCATCTGTTACGTAATGGTGAGTAAGTGTCCCACGCTGCGCTTCAACAATACCCACACCTTCGTTTGGGATATTTGGCAGCGGCGATCTTAACTCTTTTCCTGTGATATCAGGATCAGTGGCCAGTTCAAGCAAACGTTCGCTTGCATAAAGTAATTCAATTAGGCGGGCCCAATGCATTGCCAGTGTGGCATGAACTGGCTTCCCTCCTAATATACCATACATTTTTTCGTATTCAGCATGCGCAAGCGGGGTGGCCATACCTTCCGAAGCATTTAACCTGGACAGAGGAGTTGCATGATATATTCCCGAATCCTGACCATCAACAAAACCTTTCCATCCAACTTTTTTTAAGTACGGAAATTTGAGGTAACTCCAGGGTTCAACCCGTTCGGCTATAAATTCGCGGTATTTGTCAGGAGAATATTTACAATGTTCTTCTCCTGCGGTATCGACAACCCTTACTTTCCCATCGTAGAAATTAACTTTATTGTTTTCGTCAACTAAACCCATGGAGTATAATTTCAATGAATAGGGTCCGTTCAAAATCAAATTCACATATTCTTTATTTTCCAGCACAATATCATAGAAAATTTTAAGCGAGAACTTGGAAAAATCAATAAATCCCTTCGCTTTTAGTTCAATATCAGCGCGTTGCGCCTCGGTCAATCCTTTTCTCACCCCACCCGGAATGTTCATGACCACTTGTGTTTGATGACCACCCAGCAATGCCTGAATCTCCTGGGCAATGCGGCGTTGCTTAATTACTTCTGTTCCGGTATCTACCCCTACTTTATTGATTACGCCAAGGATATTTCTTTCGGCTTTAGCAGCAGTTGGACCAACGACAAAATCAGGGGCAGCCAATGCGTAAAAGTGAGCGATATGGCTGTGGACAAAATGTGCCATGTAAAACAGTTCGCGTAATTTTTTTGCAGTTGGTGGAGGTTCCACCCCAAAAACTGCGTCAATTGCTTTGCCTGCAGCCATGTGGTGGCAACCGGGGCAAACTCCGCAAATTTTTGTTACGATCTGAGAAAGTTCCTCAACCGGCCGTCCTTCGCAGAATTTTTCAAAGCCCCGTAGTTCAGGAACTTGAAAAAATACATTATCCACATCCCCCTCATCGTTGAGGAAAATTTCAATTTTACCATGGCCTTCCAAACGTGTAATCGGGTCTATTGTAATTCTTCTCATCTCATTTTCCTCCTTAAAATTGAAGCTGGCAAACTATACCTGTAAAAGTATCCTGTTGGATCAATGATATCTTCCATAATTTTTTCGATTTCTTTAGGATCGTTGGCATCGATCATTGTTGCCACAGCGGACATCATTTTTGCACCCGGGTCAATGACACCGGGAGCCGGGCCATAACATCCGCGGCAAGGGGCATTCCCCATGATACACCGGTTTCCACAACCACAACGTGTAGCTGGCCCCATGCAAATCACTCCTTGTTCCAGGAAACAGGTCTCCCCGTCATCCACAATTTCCCAAGGCCTGTTGAACTTTTTGATCAGTTTGTTTTCGGTCTTTTTCCTGGTACACTCATCGCATTGTGATTTCTCGGCAGCACCGATAACAGAACCTTTCGGAGGGAGTTCAAGCCCGTTTACAATTGCCATGAAAACATCAAGTAACCGTTCCGTTTGAGGCGGACAACCAGGAAGGTAGTAATCAACATCAACCGTTTGACCCAATGTTCTCACATCATTATAAAATTCAGGTAAGGTTAAAACTCCTTCATCTACTTCACATCTTTCCTGTGGCCTGATATTATCCGGATTAATTGTTGATTCGGTTTCATTGTAAATCCGCTCAAAGATATCCTCTTTGGTATTGAGGTTAGCCAGGCCAGGAATTCCACCCATATACGAACAAGAGCCGTAAGCAACCAGAACCTTTGTTTTTTGCCGCAGAAGTTTTGCCATATGTTTGTTCTCACTATTTCGAATTGCACCATTAAATAAGGTTAAATCGATATAACCTTCCGGCATTGCCTCAACATCAGCATATTTAATATCAAGGGCGATAGGCCAGAAAACCAGATCGGCGTTGGCCACAACATCGAACAATTTTTCATGGACATCGAGAACTGAAACACAACACCCTCCGCAAGCGGCTCCCCAGTATACCGCGAGTTT
>JAMDDG010000454.1 GCA_023488865.1 Bacteroidota bacterium
CAGTAACAATCGAAGGAAAGTACATTGGCACCATGACCAACCACGAAGGAAAATTTGACCTGACAATCCCTTATCCCTTACGCAACAACAACATGACAATTGGCTCATTGGGTTATAAACAGAGGATTTTGTCTATAAAAGAGCTGGAGGAGGATCCTTTAATCAGGCTTCAGGGTGAATCAATCAAACTACGGGAGATTCAGGTCAAACCGGCCGATCCAAAAGCCATCCTGCAACAATTCAGAAATAATATCAGGAACAACTACGCAGATGAACCTCAGCTGATGGTAACTTTCTACCGTGAAACTGCCCGTCAGGACGGAAATTATGTTGGCGTATGGGAAGCGGCCATGGAGATATTAAAGTCACCCTATTACCAAAATGAACCCGATCGTGTGCGCTTTTTAAAAGGGAGGAAAGCCGATCTGAACCGGAAGCCCAAAGAGGTGCTTTTAAAAGTGCAGGGGGGGCCGTTGGGGATAAATTGGTTGGATATTGTGAAAAATCCTGAGACTTTCCTAAGTCCGGAATATGAATATCTGTACCAATACAAATTCGAGCAACCAGAAATAATTAACGGAAGAGTTACCTGGATCATCCGTTTTGACCGATTGGAAGAGACCGATTTCCCCTGTTTCAATGGGAAAGTGTTAATTGATGCCGATAGTTATGCACTTGTAGGAGCCGAGTACTCATACGACAAAAAAAGCCTTAAAATCAATGGCCGGAGTTTTATTCAAAAAGAACCTTTTGGTTTCGATACCCGGCCAGAAAATGTGGAATATTCTGTTCAGTACCGACTTCTTAACGGTAAATGGCAATTCTATTCAGCGCATAGCGATGTCATTTTCCGGGTGAAACAAAAGAGAAAATTTAAAACTGAATACCGTAATGTGATGGATGTTCTGGTCACCCAACAATACACTTTCCCCAAAAAAGCAAGGTTCGGACCGGAAGGTATCTTCCATGAAAAGGATATTTTCTCGGAAAAGATCGGCATTTACGACAAATCATTTTGGGGCAATTACAATGTCATCAAGCCTGATGAAGATTTGAGCAAAGCGGTAAGAGAGGCCAACCAGGTGGAAACACATAATCCTTAACCAAGGGAAAGGATGCATAACAGAGCTGCTGCAGCAACAAATACGGAGGATTTAAAAGAAATCATGCTCCGCTGATGCATCTTCCTTCTCTTCATGCATGACTTTGCTGCAGTCCATGTCAACATTGAAGCCCGGGGGCACTTCAAAAACGGAAGATTGCGTATACCCCAGCGTGCGATCGCGGTACAGACTGTTCATGTAATAACCGTAGATAGGCAGCGCCATACTCGCCCCCTGTCCTGCTGAAAGGCCTTCGAAGTGGATGCTGCGTAGGTCACCTCCCGTCCAGACGCCGGTAACTAATTCCGGGGTAATGCCCATGAACCATCCATCCGACTGATTCTGTGTGGTACCAGTCTTGCCTGCAACATCGGCCGTGATATTTCCGTAATCAACGTTTCTACGCAATCTGGCGCTGGTACCTTCATTGACTACCGCCTCCATCATGTTAATCATCAGGTAGGCTGTTTTAGCATCAATGGCATCATGCGATTCAGGCGAAAAACGGGCGAGAACATTGCCGTTGCGGTCCTCTATCCGGGTTACGCAATAAGGTTTGGTATAGACACCGTGGTTTCCATAAGTACCATAAGCGCCAACCATCTCGTAAACTGAGACATCCGAAGTCCCCAGAAACATGGAGGGGACGGCATCGATCGGACTGGTAATTCCCAACTTGTGCATCATATCGGCCATAGCCTGCGGATTAAATTGCTTCATCACCCAGGCCGATATTTGGTTGACCGAATTGGCCAAACCCCATTTGAGGGTTACCATTTTACCGTCCATTTTGGTCTTACCAGAATTTTTGGCTGTCCAGGTGGAACCATCGTACAAAGTGAAAGAGTGTTCGGTGTTCGGAACAAGTGTGCACGGAGAGAAACCGTTCTGCATCGCGAGCGTGTAAAGGAACGGCTTCACGGTAGAGCCAACCTGACGTTTGCCGCTTTTCACCATGTCGTACATGAAATGTTTGTAGTTCGGTCCGCCAACCCAGGCCTTGATTTTACCGGTTTTTACTTCCATCGTCATCATGGCGGAACGTAAAAACCCAAGATGGTATTTGATCGAGTCGAGCGGGGTCATGATGGTGTCCCGTTCACCTCTCCACGAGAAAACAGTCATCTCTGTTGGGGTATTGAAGGCCTTTTTTATCTCCTCGATCTGCATTCCTTGTGTCCGAAGCGAATGATAACGATCGCTCGCTTTCATCATGTTGTCATAAACCTGCTGCGCCTGTTCATTGGTCAGGTCATTGGAAAACGGCTTGTTACGCTGGCTTTTGATCCGTTCATTGAACAACGGCTGAACATTTTTGCCCAGATGGGTTGCGACTGCCTTTTCGGCGTAAACCTGCATCCGCATATCGATGGTGGAATAAATCCTGAGCCCATCGGTATAAATATTGTATAGTTTTCCATCCGGCTTGGGATTCTTGGCACACCAACCATACAACGGATTGGTTTCCCATTCAACAGAATCTTCGTGGAATTGCTGCATCTGCCAGGCCCTGTATCGATCTTTGTCCGGTTTGTTCGCTGTTAAGATCGCACGCAGGTACTCGGTGAAATAGGTGCCGGGAGTAGATTTATAGTCTTCCCTGTGGAAATTCAGGTTAAGCGGAAGGCTTTTGTAAGAGTTATATTCTGCTTCATTGAGATAGCCATATTTTTTCATTTGCGCCAAAACCACATTTCGCCGGTTGCGGACCAATTCAGGCCTTCGGATGGGGTTGTACAAAGAGGGATTTTTGGCCATCCCCACAAGCATCGCAGCCTGTTCTAACCTCAACTGATCGGGCGTAGTGCCGAAATAAATTTCTGAAGCTGATTTAATCCCAACGGCCAGGTTCAAGAAATCGAACTTATTGAGATACATCGAGATGATCTCCTCTTTGGTGAAACTTCGTTCCAGTTTCACCGCAATCACCCACTCACGCAGTTTTCTGACTGCCAGCTGAAATTTGTTGTTGATATCCTCGCGGGGAAAGAGCATTTTAGCTAATTGCTGTGAAAGCGTACTGCCTCCGCCAGCACTCTGGTCACCAGTGGCAACTCCTTTGAAAACCCGGAAAAGCCCGCGGAGGTCGATCCCCGGATGCTTATAAAAACGTGCGTCTTCGGTCGCTATCAGCGCATGGATTACATTCGGACTGATGGCATTGTAACCGATGAAGGTGCGGTTCTCCTTGAAATAATAACGGCGCATTACCAGACTGTCGGCCGTGTAAACTTCTGAAGCGAGTGAAGATTCGACGTTTTCAAGTTCGGTCAGGGTTGGCATGTACCCCAGTTTACCGTTGCCGATCAAAACGAAAAGGATTACCACGGCAATAA
>JAMDDG010000426.1 GCA_023488865.1 Bacteroidota bacterium
CCATAGAAGCCGGTTACAGTCATGCCATTGCGATCATTATGGCGAATGCTGCTTACCGCACCGGATTGCGTGCTACTTTTGATGAAAAACTTCAGGAAGTAATTTGTGGAGGAAAGGTATTCAAATATTAAGTATTCCAGCTAAATAATAAAAAAAGCCCGGGAAATTTTTCCGGGCTTTTTTTATCTGCATGCAAATGTTATTTCTATCAGCCTGAAAACTTTTAGGTTATTTTTAAGTTCATCGATACCAGATTGAAAAAACAGGAGGTATGTTTTCTCGGAACAGTTAAAACAATAGATCGTTCCGGAAACTTTGATGCTTTTGACCACCGCTTCGTAAGTCACTTTCTTGGCATCCAGACTGCCAAATCGACTGTTTTCAATTGCAGTAAATTCAATACCGGAGTCTTTGTAAATTGCCTCATCCTTCATGTTTTTCTGTTGGACTAAAAGCGCTTTAACCGGATTCTCTTCGTCGTTGATGGTTACTAAGGTGAAAAGCCCAGTAGCTCTTTTGCCGGTACTCTCTGCAGAATAATAATATCCTTTATCCGGCAAAGCTTCATCCGAGATCGTCTTCCAGTCTCCGGGCAAGGTAAATGAAACCCCGTTTTTCAGGTAATTTTGCTCCTTGTCTTTCCCGTAAGAGTTTGAGAAAGAAAAAAGTAAGGCAAAAAAAGCAAGTGCAACTCCCCGACATAAATGAAAAACGTCAGAAAATAAAACGGCACCTGTTTTGGGAATTTGAACCCTCATTCTTCCACTGCTTTAAAATGCTCCTTGTTGTTGTTAATGATCATCCGGTACCACGAATCAGGATAAGGGGGCTGCAATGGCTCCGCAGGCAATTTACCATATTTATTTCTTTCAAATTTTCCGTCCTTCTCCTTCATAATATTCCCATCCTTATATTTGATAATTAAGTAATGCCCAAGCTCTTTCCAATCTTTCACGGTTGTTTCCACCTGGTTGACAGAATAGGCAGTTAAAGTCTTAATGGCATTTTTTTTATCTCCTCTTTTCCAGTAATCCAATGCTTTCTGATCAACGGCCTTGATACTGGTCATAAACTCTTTTTCCTTACGTGATTGCACCTTTTGAACGTCTTTGATCATATCGTTGTATCGCAGGTAACAAAAGTTTGCAACGGTGTTAAATGTCCAGAAAGCTGAAGTTTCGGACCAGGTCAGGAAGTCTCCGTTGCCAACTTTTACGGAATTTGGAACTTCGTTAATACCGCAATATACAGGCATGTAACAAGTTGAATAAGTATCATCTACGCCAAACCAAAGGACCCCGCCAATAGGATCCGGTAGATTCGGACGGCCCTGGGCGATAAAAGAAAAACCTGTTTGTTGCGTGGAGGTTGCCCTTTCGTGACAATAAACGGCCGAATCAACTTTCCAGGTTAGCGGGCGCCAACGGTAGGGGAGTTGATAAGGTCCAGCCCCAAGATCTTTGGTCATATCCAATACGGTACCTTCGAAGTGGTCGCGCATCAGACTGAATACATTTTCCAGGGTAAGCGGTGCATCAGGTTTGATCCAGAGGGGGATACGGTTGGTGGCATATTTATTTTTGTCGTAAGTAATTTTCCCGAGGACATACTTTTCGTATTTGCCCATATCTTTGTTTACCTTATTGAAGCCGGCCCATACGCGGGCGTCGCAAAAACGGGCACCGCCAAACTCTACCGGTGCGTAGGTGTCAGAAAAACTGAACTCGCTGTTTGTCCCATTGAACCACCCTTTTTCCCTTGCAAATGAAATGACATCCGGTGAATAGAGGCATTCCTTTGAATTGTCCAATGGGAACTGGGTGATCCGGGCCTGATTGGCGTGCCCTGAGATATATCCATCAGGGATTTTCCGGGCAACCCAGACAGCCCCTTTATTGCCTTCGCCCTTTCCAATCATCTCCAATATCCAAACCTCTTCCGAATCTGCAATTGAGAAGGATTCGCCACTTGAGGCATATCCATATTCCTTAACCAGCTCGCCCATGATTTTGATTGCTTCCCTGGCATTTTTAGCCCTCTGTAAAGTCAGGTAAATAAGGCTACCGTAATCAACGATGGCGCCTTTTTGGGAAGCCAGCTCCTTTCTTCCGCCAAAAGTGGTTTCACCGATGGAAAGCTGGTGCTCGTTCATGTTACCAACAACCTGATAAGTATGAGTTGTCTGTGGAATTTTCCCCATAAATTTACCGGTATCCCATTCATAAACATCTACCATTGTTCCGGTCTTGTAATTAGCTGCCGGCCAGTAATAAAGCTCTCCGTACAAGGTGTGGGAGTCGGCTGCATAGGTAATCATAGGGGTTCCATCAGCCGATGCGCCTTTGGAAATCAAAAAATTGGTGCAGGCATTGAGTGGATTAAATTGTATTATACTGATAATTAGTGCTATAAATATTCCGGTTTTTTTCATTGGTCCATTTTAAATTCAATTTCGACAAAAATAAAAAATAAGTTCTATCCATACTGGTTAGAATAGCTTCAAACAACCTTTTTTTAATGAGTTTTATCATATCTTCCAATTCCATAACGTTATAAACGTTTACAAATAAAAATTGGCCTTGTATTCCGTCGCGTTTTTTCTTTCATCCACCACTTTCAGGTTTAACTTGTGCTTTTTGCCCAAAACGAGCCTGTTCTTGTCAATTGTATAGACCAACATCCCAGACTTGGCATCATATTCAAACAGGACCCAATTTCCATCTATCTCCCCTTCATAAGATTTTATCCCTGACAGATTATCTGAAATCTTAAATTCGATTTTTGAACGATTGGTCAGTGTTTTATTGTCTTTGATACTAAGCGATTGTATTCTTGGAGGTATGGTATCAAGAACGACCCCAAAGTCTCCAAATACCAGAGGGTGTGCAGTTACCCACGAATTGGCATACTCACCGCCAATTGATGTACGTCTCCCGGTAGGGTCGACCAGTACAATCAACGCTTTGCCCTGATATTTGGGAGGGATTGACTGGGTTTTTATTGATAAATTGTAGGATCTTTGAACTGGCACATAAGGATTATGAACATGATGGATTTTTGAATAGTTAAATCCATTTTTCGTACTTGAATGATAATTAAATTTAAGCTGATCATACAAAGTTCCCTCCGGAATTTGAATTTTTACATCCCCGTTTTCAAAAATATTTGGCCTGTCGAAGTAAAATAACCGGGTGAAGTTCTCCTTCTGGACCGGGACTGCAGATTTTTTGGATATCAGTTTGAATGTGAATTCATTGGCATTCTGGTAAGCATCCGCGACAATGACCTTAACGGTGTGCGTTTGGCCGTCGGTCATCTTCAAAATTCCCCGGTTAGCGATGGTATGATAAATATCCATCTTATTTCCTGGTTGCAAGTATAGCTTGTGAACCCAACGCCTGTTTTTTATTAATTCTTCATAGTCGATGTGGCTGTT
>JAMDDG010000393.1 GCA_023488865.1 Bacteroidota bacterium
TAGTAGTCCGTAGGGGATTCGAACCCCTATGGCAAGAATGAAAATCTTGAATCCTAACCCTTAGATGAACGGACCATCTGAATCTCTTTTCTTCTTTGAAAAGAGCAAAAAACTTCAAAACTCAACCGTTCATCCTACAACAAACAGCTTCGATTTTCGCGATGCAAAGGAAAGCGTTTTTTTTTAAACAGACAATAGCAAAAAACATATTTATATTGATTCAATTGTCTGAATACAAACAATGGTAGAGACGCGATTAATCGCGTCTCTACAGGTTTATTATTGAATGTCGAAAAATCCTAATCCCGCTAAAATTTATCACCCGGCCAATTTAACGGATTATTTTGGATGTAATCAGAAATTTGTTGATAGGATTCATCGTTTCGGATGATATGGTCGTAAAAACGGGATTGCCATTCAAAATCGGCACGAATTTTTCGTGATTCAAACGACACACGCCCTTTGTACCACCTGACAATTCGTGACAAATTGTCATTGGTCATTGGATTTTTTTTGCCTGCAAATCCACCGGTTTTTGATGTAATCGTAGAGACGCGATTAATCGCGTCTCTACCACCGCGTCTATCATCATCGCACCTATCATCATCGGTTTTATCAATGAAAATGATCCCATGCACATGGTTTGGCATTACAACGAATTCACCCAATACAACAAACGGGAAATGTTTTGGGATTTCACACCAAAATTGGGTGGCAATTTTCCCAATTTCAGATAAAACCATCGTGTGGGTGGGGACGGTAGAGACGCGATTAATCGCGTCTCTACGTTGCATCACCAAAATATCCCCAAAATAACATTCCCGGTTATGGGTGCAAATGGTTACAAAATAGGGGGCATTCCATCCATAATCCCAACTTTGCCAACGTGCTGAAGGGATGCGGTACCTATCCTGAAATTTGTCTGACATGGATTCTGATTTTCAATATTGAATTGCAATTCATTGCATCTGGTTTTTCACAATTATCAATATTTCACAATTTACGGTAGAGACAAGGCATGCCTTATCTCTACCACTACCATAATTTATAGATAATTAACGAAAAAAACGAATTTTCCTGAGTAGAGACGCGATTAATCGCGTCTCTACTTTCATTTATCAAGAATTCAAAAATGAACCTATATTAAACAGGGGTAAAAATTTTATTTTTTGTTCCGGTAATTCTCCATATTTATCTTCGGTGAATACAAAAGCCCTTTTAATATTTGAAAATGTATGCAACAAAAGATGAAGGCTTTTTAAACTTCCTGATTTACCACTTTTTACTTCAACGGGTATTATTTCACCCTCCTTTTCAATTAAATAATCAGTTTCAGCACTACTTCCCCGTGCTTCTCTGCTCCAATAGTACAAATTTTCGCTGGTTGAAGCACGAAGCTCCTGTCCTGCAAACTGTTCCGCAAGTTTTCCGTTGTAGGCTGCAGCCAGATTTTGTTTTGGCATCTTTTTATCGGAGTAATAACCACATAAGTTCGACAGTAAACCAATATCCAGGAAAACAGTTTTGAATTTCTTCTCCGAAATACTGGCCCCAAGAGGTGCCCCTGCCGGGGAGGCAGCAACTACTTTAGTAAACAACCGGGCAGTCTCCAACAATTCGAAAGCCTTTTTAATGGTTGGGTTTGTATAACTTTCATCCAGCCTGGAGTATTTAATTTGTTCCCCTGTTTTGCGTGCAACAGTACTTAAAACCGAATTCAGGCATTGTTTGTCTGAATGTCCTGCATATTTTGAAAAATCCTGTCTTAACGAGGCAATTAAATCAGTCTGAATGTTGATGGCTTCAACAAAACTCCCTGTGTTCACAAATGCTTCAACACACTCAGGCATCCCTCCAACAACAAAATATTTATACATTTCATCATTTACTATGGTAATTATTGTATCAGACAACTGGTTTTCCGGTTGTCTGATTTTTTCTGCCAACAACTCTTTCCCATTGGCAATCAGAAATTCTTCAAAAGTCATGGGGTGCATAAATAACATCTGTAACCTCCCTATAGGGAATGATATATCCTTCATTGCAAATTCCAACAGGGAACCAGCTGCAATTAGATGCAATTCCGGATTTTCCTCATAAAAATAACGTAATGCCATAATGGCCTTTGGACATTCCTGTATTTCATCAAAAAAGAGAAGATCGTTACCAGGTAAAATTCGTTTATTCAACACAAGTTCAAGCTCTGCCAAAATTCTTCTGCTATCAAAATTTCGGTCAAAAATGGAATGCAACTCCGGATTTTTTTCAAAATTTATGCAATGCACATTCCCATTAAAATGTGATTTCGCGAATTCCATCACAGAATAAGTTTTACCAACTTGCCTTGCCCCTCTTATTAACAGAGGCTTCCTTATAGAATTTGTTTTCCAGTTGACTAACTTATCTGCTATTATTCGCTTCATAATGTATCCATATTTAAAATTAAACGGTAAATATATTATATTAGTTTTAATTAATCAAGGATATATTCTTATTTTTCCTTTAATTATTCAAGTATAATTTTATTATATCAAAGAATTCTATACGAAAACAATCTTGATATGGCTCTTTTTAAATAATTGGTGAGTCAAATTTTTGCCTAAAATTCTGTAACTTAGGGTATATATAAAATTTTCACTTCATTTTCATTGATAAACAATTAAAAATCACGTAATGACAATTGGAAATGCAAACGTTTTGATACCAGATGAACGAATTATAGATAAAATCTACCTGATCAGGGATCAGAAAGTAATGCTTGACAGGGATTTAGCAATTTCATTTTCGGTTAAGGCCATACGGCTGAAAGAACAGGTTAAAAGAAATCCAGACAAATTTCCGGAGCATTTTATGTTCCAGCTCACAGAATCAGAGGCTGAGATCATGGTATCGCAAAATGCGATACCATCAAAGAAACATTTTGGAGGGACATTGCCTTATGTTTTCTCTGAATATGGGGTTTTACAATTGGCAAATGTTTTGAAAAGTAATACCGCAGTGCAAATGAGTATAAAAATTATCGAAATCTTTGTACGAATCAGACAATTGTTAACTGATACCCTGAGCCTGAAACTGGAAATTGAGGCGATCAGGAAAAAACTTCAAAATCAGGACAAGAATATTGAACTTGTATTCAGTTATCTCGATGAGCTTATCACCAAACAGGAAAATAAATCGACCCGCAAACGTATAGGATTTAAAACGAATCAATCGGAATCCATTGAGGATTAACCCATCATTGAAACGGGCAAAAACCTCACCTGCCTTGCGCTGCAATCAATATTTCCATTATTTTTTTGCCGGCTGCAGCAACAGAGGTGCCCGGACCGAAAATGGCCACTACCCCTGCATCATAGAGAAATTGGTAATCCTGTGAAGGGATGACGCCACCGGCTATAACCATGATGTCTTCCCGGCCCAACTTTTTCATCTC
>JAMDDG010000265.1 GCA_023488865.1 Bacteroidota bacterium
TGTGGTATTATTTGCCCCTACGTGATGCGGGGTAGAGCAGTGGCAGCTCGTCGGGCTCATAACCCGGAGGTCAGTGGTTCGAATCCACTCCCCGCTACTAAAGTCAAACCAGAGTCCGTCGGGCTCTGGTTTTTCGTTAGCCCGGCACACAGCGGTAGACATTTTTCCAAAAATGGAGGAATTTCTTATGAACCGCAGTTCGCCGGGTACGTCAAAATCCAAAGTTACACTTTCCTTAGCCAAAGCCATCGACGGCTTCCTAAAATTCAAAACAGCAGAGGGATTAAGCCAACGCACAATTACCTCCTATGAGTTCACGCTTGGTCATTGGTTGAAATACATTGGAGACCGAGAGGTGTCGGAAATTCAATCTTCCGACCTGACCGGTTACATGGCCTGGTTGCGAACCGAGTATAAACCGCGACGTTGGAACGGTAGCTCCGAACCGCTGTCCGCCAAATCCATCCGAAATGTTTGGGTAACATTCCGATCCTTTTTCGGATGGTTGCAGGTGGAGTTCAAATTTCCCAATCCCGCAAAAGAAATTACAGCGCCCAAGTTTCAAAAACATCCCGTTGAAACATTTACAAAAGAGGATGTGGAAAAAATTCTCAAGGCTTGCGTTTACTCGCGAGAATCGCAGACTGAAGAAAGGAAGAGGTTTGTGATGCGCCGGCCGAGCGCCAACCGTGACCAGGCGATTGTATTGATGTTGCTGGACACTGGATTGCGTGCGACCGAATTGTGTTCGTTGATCATCAACGATGTCGATCTCAAGACTGGAAAGGTCACTATTCGCCACGGAGTGGCTGGTGGCGCGAAAGGTGGCAAAGGTCGTACCGTTTACCTGGGCAAAGTCGCTCGAAAATCGGTCTGGCGTTATCTTGCCAGCCGAGAAGATGGGGACGATCCCGACGCCCCCCTCTTCATCAGCCATGCGGATCGAGCTTTCAACAAGGACAGTTTGCGAGTCTTGATCAATCGGTTGGGAGACCGGGCAGAAATCAAGAAAGCTTATCCTCATAAATTCAGGCATACCTTCGCCATCACCTATCTGCGCTCCGGAGGGGATGTTTTTACTCTCCAATCGCTTCTGGGTCATGGATCGCTTGATATGGTACGCCACTATGCCCAGATAGCTGAAGTGGATGTGGAGCAGGCGCATCGTAAAGCCAGTCCAGCCGATAACATGCGTCTGTAACCAAGAAGTCTTCATTGAGCCAACTTTCCTGCGATAAACATCAAAGCCTTTTTCTGGCTTTCTCGATCAAGTTTATTAAGGAAGACCTCAAGCTCATCACCCGGCGTGGACATCGCCTTTCCTGACAGACCGGCAATACGATCTTGAACATCAGAAGAAAGCATAGGAGCGTAAGTACTGTCAGTGATCTCGATACTCTCGTGCATCAGATTCATGGAAACCGCTTTGTAATCCGCCATAGTCTGGGCATGAAGTAACCCGTAGACGGCGTGTCCATGCCGGAATTTGTGAGGTGATTTGAAACCAAGGTTTGCAATGGAAAACAACAATTCCAGACGTTTTTGAAGCGCTTGAGAACGCGTCTTTCCAGGTTCATCCTGGGAAAGAAACTGATCTCCCCATGAATGTGCAATCGGTGCGTACCAGGGACTTGAGCCCGGGAGGGACTTTCGAACGAAAGTATCCCACTGGCGGACCGGCGCAAGCACTTCGGGAATGTTCAACAGGAAAGTAGTTGCCTTCTTTCCATTCTTGGTATGAACACCCAGTTCTGGCCATTGGCGAAGTCTCAAGTTTTCAAGATCAACAGCCTCGATAGGTAATGTGGTAAATGCACTGGCACGCATACCGGATAGGAAGAGCATGGCAGCAGCTGCTTTATCACGGAGTAATGCCAGGCTATCTTCGGGAACAGGGGTAGTGATTAATTTCTGGATTTCATCCAGAGAAACAAAAACATGCTCGGAAGAAATTTGCGGTTGGCGCGGTCGCCGCAAAGTATCAATCCACGAAATAGGAAGATTGTTCATTTCACGAGGATATGTAACCTTCGCCCAATGAAAAAAGCGTTTGCTTGAATCAATGATCTTCTTTTGGGATGCGCTGGCCAGGGTTCCTTTTCCTTCCTTACCAGGTAATGAAGCCAGATAGGATGGGAGGGTCGGGCGAATCGCCTGCACCTGGTGGAAGTTCTGATCATCCGCCCAAAGCAGTAGATGACGTAAATAAAAGCGATAGCGTTCAACGGAGGCCTGGTTCAACTGTAGAACTTCCTCGAGGTACTTGAGATGTTCTTTGACTTTAAGATAGTTCTGACGTTCGATCACGATGAGCTCCACGATTGATAACGGCTCCACAGTTTGCACAGGTGCCTTTGATTAAGACAAGGTTTCCCTTGATTGGTTGAATCTGAGGAGAAAGTAATTTGGATACCTGGTTACAACGCAAACAATAAGCTTCATCTTCATTTAGCCTATTTGTCACTTTGGGTTTACGTTGGTTGTTGACCCATCTAGCAAACTCTTCCCCGTTGATCCAAATCCGATTGCGGTTATCTCTTTGGTGGGGAACATCAATCTGCAACCAATCCCGCAATGTGCTTTCAGCAATATCCAGCTCTTCACATATTTCACGCGGGGTATACAACATCGGCAATAACCCTGGTGCTTTGATGATGACGTTATGAGGTAATTTAGTCCGGTGAATTCTGACTTCCATCCAACGATACTCCTAATTAAATTTGGTCTTAGCTGAAAACTTGATCCATTACCTCAGCAGCTGCTTTTTGCATACTGTAGTCAATAAGCTGTCGTAACATAATCATTTTGGTAATAAGATCCGGATTTTTCTGATTATTACCCTTTCCAGTAAGGATCTTTAGGATTGAATCCGTTAATTCTGAGGTAAGCAATTGCTCTTTAGTGTCATTCTTATTCGTGGAAAAATCACCTATAAGTTCAAAGATGTTTTCATCAGTTTCAACCAATTCTGAATCAATATCGCCATCAATATCGCCATCAATATCAAGCATCGAACGGAGTTCAAGAAATTGATTCTCTATATCAAGCAAAAACCGTTGAATATCCTTGATTCTCTTTACTACCTTTGGTTGACACAATATTGATGGTTCAATATCAGATAATTGAGATGGATACCGAGAAAGACGAACAAAATCTTCCTGAATACTGTCAATTTGCGAGAGGGTTTGTGAATATGAGTATTCTGATCTACAAGTCATTGGGCACCTTTCAATAAGAATTTACGAGTAGGATAACACCCGGGCTAAGCTACCTCAATCTATTAATATCGATAGGGTCTAGTACCCTGATACCTATCGAAATTGATATATAGATTTTTCCTTCTTCTACTTGCACAATAAGATAATCTCGCCTATAATTTTACTGAACAGATGTTCTAAAATAAACCCTCAAATTTTCTACTGTTACCTCACTTGCGCATACGACTCTAGAATGACCAAATCCCACTTATACAATCAACCACAAGGTCCTCTCTGGATAGATGCATGCTTGTTCAGGGGGGATTTATGCGTTATGAGCCATTATTTCAGGTTAACATAGGGGAGGATTTCTTCGATGCCATCCATTGTGGTTATCAATGATGAAGGATCTGTTCTTTACCAAAATGTGGTCGAAGATGTTCAGGATTTGGTAAAGATCATCCGGGATGGCAGGAATGTGCCTGGTTACACTTTGGATGATTGCCCAGAAGTGCAGATTAATGGTTTGATTGTTCTCGCGGGTCAGCCACCTAAACCAAAAAGGAAAGCGCCAGCCTTATCAGAGCGGCAAATCAGTGTTTTGCAATTACTGGCAAGGGCATATACGCCAGAACAAATTGCGCTAAAACTTGGGTTGACCGAAGCGACCATTCGATTACATATCCGTGCTTTGAAAAAGAAATTTGGTACAGATAGCCGTGATCAGATGATGGCAATGGCGGGCCATCTGGGGTTATGCGACCCTTTTGAAACAAGCGCAGTCCATGATCAACAGGAGGATCGGACCTCAAAAGATGATCTGATGAAATGAAGGGGGATTCGTTGTCAGATTGAAGAAAATATTATATGATTAGAGGCGAACATATTTTTCATATTCCACATCGAAATCCTTGAAAAGTAAAGCCACATGTCCAACTTTCCGGCCTGGTTTAACAGAGCGTACAAACGATGGAGCCGATCCCAGGCGGGAGAGGAAGATTTCATAGCTTTTTGCGATCTGTTAGGCTATCCACCTTCCAAGGTATTAGGCTGGTTACATGGTGAGTTTTTGCCTGAAGGTCCAGAAATTCTGAGTATTGCGGGGACACTCGGAACCGAGGTTTATTCAACCCTAGATCTTGCTGCAGTGGATCCTGAATTAATGAAGATTTATCATGCTTTCTCTCATTTGCATGGTGAGTTTCGCAGTCGCCTGGCTCAGGCACTTTGGGAAGCAGAAATTGAAATGAAAGTGAAGGGTATCTCAGCTAGTTCGTCGGATGCAGGGGGAATACTCAGTGCTGCATTTACTAAATGGGGAATAAAATCGGACCCAACGAAATGAATCTATGTTTTTAGATATTTGAATTGTAAATATCAATTCATTTACTTACATATTGTATCTTCACTACTATGTGTTGTACTGTTTTATTTCCACAACCTTCAAATAGAAAAAGTTTTTGGAAGGCAAGACTCAAGATTTATAAACCTGGTCGATCACAAGCCAGAAAAAAATACAGTGTGCTAGAATTGTTATTGATTTGGGGAGTATCTCTGGAGGGGTTCTACAATGGCAAATTTCATTACAAACGATGATGACAAGGATCTAAAGAAACGACTCATCGAGCTTGTTGAGAATTCATCTGAGATGAAATTCTTGGTGGGATTTTTTTATTTTTCCGGAATCCGAGAATTATACAAAGGTCTTATTGCAAACAATCAAGCTACACTGAAAATTCTTGTTGGTTTGAATATTGATCAATCGAATTTACGCCTGGTCGAATATGCAGAAGAGAACGAAGAATTATCCGGCGAAGAGATTGCTGAAAGCTTCTTTGGTGATATCAAAAAATCCCTTACACATGATGATTTTGACACAAAAGAATTCTATGAGCAGGTGAAATTCTTTATTAGCCTCATCAACGAAAACCGGCTGACTATTCGAAAAACCTATAAGCCCAATCATTCAAAACTGTATCTGTTTCATCTTCCAGGACAAATCGTCAGGGACCGTGTATTTATCACCGGCAGCAGCAATCTAACTCGAGTGGCATTAACCACTCAATCTGAATTTAACGTTGAAATCAGCGATTATGGAACAAAGGAAGCTGAAGAGTATTTTGATGCTCTCTGGGAAGATGCTGTAAAAATTACTGAGAATGATGTCCTGAAAAAGAAGCTTACCAGCATCGTTGAAAATGACACATTGGTAAAGCAAGTTACGCCGTTTGAAGCCTATGCGTTAATCATGAAAACATATCTAGATTCCTTTGAACAAAAGGATCTTGGGCAGACGGTTATCGATCTTCTTGAAAAGAATGGATACAAGAAGTTTGAATACCAGCTCGATGCTGTGAAACAGTCCCTCGCGATCATCGAGAAACAAAACGGCGTTATCATCGCGGATGTGGTGGGTCTTGGAAAGACTATAATCGCCTGCTGTGTTGCCAAGGCACTAAAGAAACGCGGAATTGTCATCTGCCCGCCCGGATTGATGGGAGACAAGAATAAGATTGCCGGTTGGGGAATGTATCTGGATCAATTTCAACTTTATGATTGGGATGTTCGTTCATGCGGCGATCTTGAAGAGACCGCCAAATATGTAAATTTCCGAAATGATATTGAAGTTATTGTGATTGATGAGGTTCACCGGTTTCGTAATCAAGATACCAAGGATTATGAATTCCTGAAGAATATTTGCCGGGATAAAATCGTAATCCTTCTGACTGCAACACCGTTTAATAATCGGCCGGGGGATATTCTTTCGTTGTTGAAATTATTCATTGATCCAAAGAAATCAACCATCACCTTGGAAAATGACCTGGCGGCCATGTTTAGGGCCTATAAAGGGATTTTTGAACGATTATCTTATATCAAGAAGTATCATAACTCGCCAAACCGAGAAAAGAGAGACAAGGCACAGGGTTATTACGAGGTTTTTTTTGAAGAGAAAGAAATTGATCTGAAAAAGGTAAAACAACGCAGCAGATTCCTGGCTGACCAGATTCGCAATGTTATTGAGCCTGTAACTATTCGCAGGAATAGGTTGGATTTGAAAAACAATCCATTCTACAAGGATGAAGTAAAAGAGCTTTCTGTGATCGCAGATCCGGAAGAATGGTTTTTCGAACTGAGTAAAGAACAATCTGTTTTCTACGACAAGATCATCAAAGATTACTTTGGTGAGCAAGGAAAATTCAAAGGCGCCATCTACCGTCCTTTTGCTTATGAAACTGAGACAGATCCAGTTGAGTTGGATGAAAAAGGTAACTTTGAATTTGTGCAACAGGAACAGCTGTTTGATTTCATGAGACGTTTGATGGTCAAGCGGTTCGAGAGTTCCTTTGGGGCATTTGAGCAAAGCATCCGGCGATTTAAACGGATTACTGAAAACGCACAGGAGTTTATCAAGAAGACCAATAAATACATCCTTGACCGTGCGCTGTTGGAAAAAATCTATTCATTAGACGAAGATCAAATTGAAGAGGAATTGGCTGATTTTGCAGAAATCCTCAAACGCGGAGATTTCCCAAAGAATAACCGGATTTATGAACTTGACAAATTTGCAGATAAAAAGGGATTCCTTTCTGACATTCAATCTGATCTGAAATTGTTTGAACAAATATTGGATGAATTAGAAAAGATGGACCTGGTAAACGATGATCCAAAGGCAAAATGCCTGGTCGAGCATATTACTGAAGTAATTAACCGAAAACCGCTGGCCGGAGAGCCAAAACGGAAGGTGATCATCTTCTCAGAATACATGGACACGGTTAAGCACCTCTCAAAAAGCCTCAAAACTGCTTTCGGTAATCGGGTCCTGGTTGAAGATGGCGGACTCTCAACAGCCAAAATCAAAGAGATCAACAGAGATTTTGACGCCTCAAACAATGAGCCGACGAACCTGTACGATGTATTGTTATCTACCGATCGAATCTCAGAGGGATTCAACCTGAACCGGGCGGGGATGATCATCAACTATGATATTCCCTGGAATCCGGTGAGGGTGATCCAACGCGTTGGACGAATCAACCGTATCAGCAAAAAGGTTTTCAAAGAACTTTATATTGTCAATTTCTTTCCAACTGAAAAGGGAGCCGAGCTAGTGCAGTCCAGAGAGATCGCAAGCAACAAGATGTTTCTGATCCACGAGATATTGGGAGAAGACGCCAAGATATTTGATATCGATGAAACACCAACACCAGCAGGTCTATTCAAACGAGTAATTCAAAATCCGGATGAAGCCGAGGAAGAAAGTTTCTACACCAAAGTACTCAAGAAGTACCTCGCCATAAAAAAGGACGAGCCTGAACTCATTGAGAAGCTTCAGGAATTCCCTGTACGGGTAAAAGTAGCCAAGCAAGGTAATGAAAATGAACTGCTCGTTTTCTTCAAGAAGGGAAGAATGTATGTTCAGGGGATCCACTACGATAAAGCGGATGATGGAAACCCTTATACAACCTCACTCGAAGATGTTTTTGATAGGATCGAATGCGAGAAGGTAGAACCCAAGCTGGAATTGAGCAAGGACTTCTGGAAAGCCTATGGGAATGTGAAAGAGTACAGGGAAACCTATTTGGAATACGCGGGGTCAAAAAGCCAGGAGTCGAAAGCCATCAACAATCTGAAAACGATGGTTAAGAAACCCTGGGAAGAATTGAAACCCTATCTCCCATTTATTCGGGTATTGCTAGATGATGCAGTAAATTATGGGAGCCTTTCAGATTACACACTCAGAAGAATCGCCAACCTCGAAACTGTCAGCCCAGGCAAACACAAAGAAACTGTCGAAGCCATAGATACCCTGATGAATGAACTGGGAGTCGGTTATTTGACGAGGCAGAAGAATAAAGGTGCCAATCAAAGAAAAGAAATCATCATAGCGATGGAGAATCAGAAAAATGGCTAACTCAACATTGGAACATCTCATCAAAGATTTCAGTACCGAAGGAATTACTCGATTTTTTAGAGAGAGAAGTCCGAAGTTCGCACCCAGAAAGGAATCCCTGGACGAATACAATGATGAGTTATTCAAACGTGGGGTAAAACTTGGAGAAATCAAATTCGATGAAACGGAAGAACTCATCGTTTGTGCTTTTTCATGTGACAACTCGCTATCTGAACGCAGTGGAAAGAAAGCACAATACGAGAAGGCAAAGAGGGTATTGAAAGGACGTATCAGTGATGCCGGAATTTTTGTTTTTTATGATGCGGATGGAAATTTCCGTTTTTCATTGATCTACACTAATTATCTCGGAAAAAAGAAAGATTGGAGCACATTCAAGAGGTTTACATATTTTGTAAGTAAAGAATTCACCAACAAAACTTTCCTTCAAAGAATTGGTGAAGCTGATTTTTCATCATTGGATAAGATCCAGGAAGCTTTCTCTGTTGAAAAGGTAACGAAGGAATTCTATGAAAATATCTCTTACTGGTATTTCTGGGCGGTTAAGAAATGTGTTTTCCCAAAAGATGCCGAAGCTGAGGAAAATGGCAGAAATATTTCAGTGATCCGCTTGATCACGCGAATCATATTTGTTTGGTTTATGAGAGAGAGAAAATTAATTAGTAAGGAGTTGTTCGATAAAGGCTCAATTGATGAATTATTAATTGATACTTCAGACGAAATATCGACGTATTATCAGGCAATCCTGCAAAACTTGTTTTTTGCAACCCTGAGTACCAAACAGGAAGAAAGACAATTTCGAAGTGAAATTCGCGGGCAAAAAGGATTTAACTCTGATCATGGTAATCCATATGTTTTTCGTTTTCACGAATATTTAAGGAATCCTGATAAAGTTCACAAATTATTTGTAGATATTCCCTTCTTAAACGGCGGTTTATTTGATTGCCTGGACGATAGCGAAAAGGGAATTTATATCGATGGCTTCTCTGAAACCAAAAAGAACCAGGCGCTTGTACCCAATGAACTATTCTTTGGAAAAGAAAAAAAAGTGGATTTAAGCAGCGATCTTGGAGACCAACAAAAAAAATGCCCAGTACAAGGATTATTGAATTTACTCTCTGAGTTTAATTTTACGATTGACGAAAACACTTCAGACGATAAAGATGTGGCACTCGACCCGGAACTTTTGGGAAGGGTATTCGAAAATCTTCTGGCTAGTTTCAATCCAGAAACAAGTATGACTGCCAGAAAATCAACCGGTAGCTATTACACGCCACCTGAAGTAGTCAATTTTATGGTGGACGAGAGTCTTAAAGCATATTTTAGAACGCACTTATCTGCAATGGATAATTATGAAGCCAAGATCTCTGTTTTAATAAATAACCCAGGTGATGAAAATCCATTTTCACCAAATGAATCTTTACAAGTTGTTAGACTGATAGAAAATCTAAGAATAATCGATCCAGCTGTTGGTTCTGGAGCATTTCCAATGACTATTTTAGCTCGATTGGTTGAACTGCTTCATAAAGTTGATCCGAATAATGATTGCTGGAAAAAAGCTCAACTTGATGCTGCGGACAATATTCCTGATAGTATGTTAAGGCAGGAAACAAAAACCAGAATCGAGACTATTTTTCGAAACAAGAAAAACGAAAATTATCGTCGGAAAATTTTCCTTATTCAAAAATGTATCTATGGCGTCGATATTCAACAAATTGCAGTCGAAATTGCAAAATTGCGTTTTTTCATTTCGTTATTAGTGGATGAAGAAATTGATTTTTCACGAGAGAATTTTGGAATACTGCCACTACCAAATCTTGATTTCAAAATAATGCAAGGTGATAGTCTAATTACAAATTTTAATGGAATAAGTTTTGAATTCAATAATGAATTAAAAGAAGAACAATTAGCACTGAATTTTGTTGATAACAATTCATTCCTGATTTCAAAACTACGAGATCGAAAAGATGAATACCAAATTACATCCGATAAAAACAAAAAAAAAGAGTTATTGAACGATATTGAACAAATCTTTCTAGATATTCTTGAGCAAGAGATCAAAGTCCAGGAAAAACTCTTACAAAATGAGATTGATAGCATAGAACAAAGGTATTCATTCATATCTGACGATAAAAAGCGGGTTTCTATTATTCAAAAAGAGATTAATAAGAAAAAACAAATTATAGGCTCAAATCTAGAAAGCATTAAGAAGGAATTCAAAGAATATTCAGGGATTAATAAGACCAGACAGTTTTTTCTATGGAATTTATTTTTTGCTGAGGTCGAAAAAGAAAAAGGTGGGTTTGACATAGTGATCGGGAACCCTCCCTATATACAATTGCAAACCATTCATGACCAAGCTGACAAATTTGAAAAAATCCAGTACGAAACCTTCGCGAGGACAGGTGATATTTATTGTTTATTTTATGAAAGAGGATTTCGTTTATTAATTCCAAATGGAATACTTGCGTTCATTACTAGTAACAAATGGATGAGGGCAGGGTATGGTGAAACCTTGAGAGATTTTTTTATTAAGAAGACGAACCCATTATTGCTGATAGATTTCTCTGGTCAAAAGATCTTTGAATCGGTAACCGTGGATGTAAATATTCTTCTCTTTCAAAAAACAGAAAACAAATATTCAACAAAGGTGATGACAGTCAAGGATAAAAACAGTCTAAATAATTTGAGCGCTTTAATTAATCAACAAATAACATCAAATAAATTTGATTCAAAAAAGAGTTGGTCAATCCTCTCCGATATCGAACATCGAATTAAGTCCAAAATTGAAGAAGTAGGAGTACCGCTTAAAGATTGGGATATTTCTATAAATTATGGAATTAAAACAGGTTTTAATGAGGCTTTTATTATATCTAACGAGAAGAAAAAGGAACTAATTGAGGCAGACCCGAAATCTGCTGAAATTATTCGACCGATTTTAAGAGGCAGAGATATCAAACGTTATGGATATCAATTTGCAGACCTGTATTTGATTTGTACCTTTCCAAGTCGAAATTATGATATAGAGGATTTCCCAGCGATTAAGAAACATTTACTGACGTTTGGTTATGAACGTTTAGAGCAAAGTGGAAAAACTTATATTGTTAATGGAGAAAAAATCATTGCAAGGAAAAAGACAATTAACAAATGGTTTGAAACTCAAGATAGCATAAGTTATTGGGACGATTTTTATAAGCAGAAAATTATGTATCCAAACATGACCAAATACTTGCCGTTTTATTTAGATACTCATGGCTTCTACCAGAATGATAAATCATTTTTTATTACAGGTTCACACCTTTCTTTCTTATGTGCATTTCTAAACTCATCTCTATTCAAATATTGCTTTAGTAATAATTTCCCTGAATTACAGGGGGGTACGCGAGAATTGCGGAAAATATTTTTTGACAAAATACCTATAATGAAAGTAGACGACAGCATAGAAAAATCATTTAATCAATTAGTAATTGAAATTCAAAAAAAGAAAATTCTAAACGATAATCCAAGCGAAATTGAACATGAAATAGATAATTTGCTATTTGACTTATATCACTTAAGCACTGAAGAAAAATCGCAAATTGGTTTCATAGAAGTCCTTTAGCTCGCAAACAAATCCTCGAAATTGACTAAAGTATAAAAATCGTATTGTAAAGACGAGAAGTAATAAAACAAACGATAGCTAGTAACACATAAAAAAATCATTGTTTCTCAATGAAATCAATTTCTTCTGGTGTAAGTGTAAATAATTGATACATATTTTTATCAATTTCATTTTCGAGGAAACTATGGTCATTCTCTTTACAGATCCTTAAATCCACAAGTTCTCCGATCTTTTTTTCCAATGATAAGGTTGGTATAGGAATAGGAATATTTTTCATATAAATTGAAAACATTCTTACAGCTTTTTCACCTAATTGAACGGATAAAGTTTTGTAAAACCAATTAATAACTTTTGAATTTAAGCAAGAAAGTAGATAATTCATATGCGAATTTTCTGATATGAAATATACAGTATTATTAAAGAAAATTCCTGGTTCGACTAACGCAAATGATAATCTTTGGTTTATATCGTTGTAAACAATTTTCTGCTTATAAAAATCGTCCCAATAATTTGCGCCCCAGCGTTGTAAAGCATACCATTCATAACCTATCCCCGTTTCAGTTTTATTCCTGGCTGAGAGCTGTTTTTTATAATGAAACAGATGGTTATATATAGCTGGATATTGTCTTTTAAATTCTTCCTCTGCTTTTTCGGAGGCTCCTTTAATTAACGGATCATTCTGCAAAGGAAAATGCCATGGAATAAATAATAACCACAAATCAGCAAAATCATACCCATAACGTTTGATATCTCTGCCTCTTAAAATCGGTCGAATAATTTCAGCAGATTTTGGATCTTCAGAAACAAGTTCATCCTTTCTTTTACCAGTAATGATAAAGGCTTCGTTGTACCCAGTAAGAATTCCACGGTTGATGGATACATCCCAATCTTTTAAAGGAATCCCTACTTCCTCAATTTTTTCTTTATCCGTTGTTCAATGTCTTGTAAAATGGTCCAACTTTGCTTGATTTTGAAACTATTCACTGTCTGATTCTGCTCAATAAGAACGCTCCTTTTTTTATAATGAATGTAAAAAAGGATGGTAATTAAAAATGAACTTCGGCTACATTAGAGTCAGCAGTGATAAACAGACAATCGAAAACCAACGGTACGAAATAAATAAATTCGTGCAAAAGCAAAATATAGTAATAGATAATTGGATTGAAGAAACCATTAGCGGAACTAAAAACTACGATAAACGCGCCCTTGGAAAATTATTGAAAGAAGTCGGAAAAGACGATCTAATTATCTGCGCAGAGTTATCTAGATTGGGAAGGAATTTGTTTATGATCATGGAGATCTTGAATATCTGCATGACAAAAGAATGCAAAGTTTGGACCATCAAAGATAATTATCGTTTAGGTGAAGATATCCAAAGTAAAGTCTTAGCATTTGCTTTTGGCCTTTCAGCTGAAATAGAAAGGAATTTGATCAGTCAAAGAACAAAAGAAGCACTTGCTAGGAAAAAAGCAGAAGGTGTTGTTCTTGGAAGGCCCAAAGGAAGAAAAGGCAGCCATTTAAAATTATCAGGGAAAGAGGTATTAATCAAAGAATTATTGAATCATGGTACCTCAAAAAGTGAAATAGCCCGAATTCTAAAAGTAAACCGAATGACAGTTGCGTCCTTTGTTAAAATAAATCATCTTTGAGTAGATGATATACAATAACAATATGGATTTGTGTAATCAATGTAACTGGAGTATCAGAAATTGAACGGTAACCTTGGGGCCATGATGTGGTAGATTTCGCAAACGATGCGATTCTTCAAAAAGATCAAGCTTTATCATTTGAAAACTTTCACAGTTTCTACCAAATTACCTACTTGAAAAACGAAATTATAGTGATGCGCTTACAAGGGCAAACTTAACAGGAAAAACATAGCGGGAAGAGCGTGGATTGGAAGAAGGTTAGGTGATGGCTCTACGAGTAAAACAAATGTCGAAACAAGAATTCGCGAATGTGGCAGAACGCCAATGGGTTCCTGTTGTCTTATCAGGAGAGGCTTGTCCACAATGGATGCGAGGAATTCCCAAGGAAATTGTGAATCTAGTTCTCGCTAGCGGTATTTTTAATGATCCAAGAGTAATCGAAGAGAGAGGTGTCTCATATAGTGGTCTTGTTGGAGGCATCGATATTTATCGTTATGATCAAAATGATGAACCCCTTGGATATCCAATCAATAAGGACCATTATGTCATTATTCTTGATCAGGATAACGATGATGCTCTCTTGGTCCATGGACCATTACGAGATCATGAGCATTGGATTTGTCAATTGCCAGATCTACCAGAGGGTATTGTTGTGATCGATACATTTGGGGATTGAAAATTGAGATTTACAACCCTCTTGAAGATAAGTTTAAATTTTGAGAATATCAAGTGAGATAAGGATACTATACAGGAAAAACTTTCATGACGGATGAAGACTACGAGAAAAAAAGCTTCTTACAAGAGATCAAATCCTTAATACTGAGAATAGACAAAAGAAATTCCAATTACCAGTGGAATTTCTGTCCAGGGTGCAAGGGGTTAGATATCGAATGAATCCGATTCGGCTTGTTTATCAAAAGTAGGCAGTGTTTCGCGAAAATTTTTATAGAAATTTTGGAGGTCTGAATGGGTGGACGAAATATTAGACTTTATCTGTTTGATGGAATTCCAAATGGAATGATTTCAGCTGAAATTGTGAACTGGACTGGACGATTTATGGTTGCACCTCGATCTCAATTAAATCGTCTAGCAAAACGTGATGAAGTAAAACGATCTGGTGTTTATTTTCTAAAAGGCAGTAATCCAAAAGATCCTTCTCAAGATATGATTTATATTGGTGAAAGTGAAAATATTCTATCAAGATTGATTCAACATGAGAGAGATCATGATAAAGAATTGTGGGAAAAGACAATTATTGTTACCAGTAAAGATGAAAACCTTACTAAAGCTCATATCAGATACCTTGAAAGTCGATTAATTAGTATTGCGAATCAAGTAAAAAGAGCTATGGTTGCGAATAACACAAATCCAGAACCCACGAATTTGCCTGAGCCTGATATCGATGATATGGAATACCTTCTGGAACAGATTCAAATGGTTCTTCCAGTGCTTGGCTACACATTTGTTAATCCACTTCCGGACTTAGTATCGAAGAATGATGATGAAAATAACCTTGTGTCTCCAGTTTTTACAATATCTTATTCTGGCGCAACAGCAAAAGCGCAGGAGGTAGATGGTGAGTTTGTTGTACTGGAAGGATCATTGTCAAGAATAGCCCATACGAGAAGTCTAGCAGATTCATACATTCATATTCGTGAGAGATTGGTGAGCAATGGAACCTTAATTGAGAGCAAGCAAACCGGGTTCTGGATGTTTACTCAAAATACACCTTTCCAAAGTCCAAGTACTGCAGCTAATATTGTGGGGGGAGCTTCGCTAAATGGTCGAGAACATTGGAAAGTACAAAACACCAATAAAAGCTACGCAAAATGGTCAGAAGAACAAATAAAAGATGTAAATCCAATAATGGATGAGCAAGACGAATCTGTTGATAGTGAAGAACTTGATAATTCATAGTAATCTATAAAATACCGAATAACGACCATCGACATGGAAATACAAAACTGAAAAGGGCTGTAAATATGCCACCTAGTAACAATCAAAACCCTGCCAGAGGCCGTGAATTTGAAGCGTTGGCTTCAACGTTATTAACTACCTTTTTTGGCGTTCAATTTCAAAATGGATATGCCATTGAAATTGGAGATCCACCTAAGAAACATAGATTTGATCTTGTTTCCACTGATCTCAATATTATTGGAGAATGTAAGAATTATTCCTGGACTGAGACTGGAAATATACCAAGTGCAAAGATGGCTTTTCTAAATGAGGCGGTTTTTTACCTTCAACACCTCAAAAATACACAAAATCGGTTCCTAGTTCTTAGAAAAGATATTCATGAAAGACATGTAGAAACATTGGCTGAGTACTATTATCGAATTAATCGTCACTTGCTTAATGGTGTTTTTATTATTGAGATTGATATCGCAAACAATTCAGTGAAGACCATTGGGGTTTAAATAGGGAGAAATTCCAACATACAAGGAAATAAATGATTCTATAAAAAAGGGGTGAATATGAAATTTTGTTATGTCGACGAAAGCGGCACAGGAGATGAGCCATATGCTGTGATGG
This sequence comes from Bacteroidota bacterium, assembly GCA_023488865.1. GTDB lineage: Bacteria > Bacteroidota > Bacteroidia > Bacteroidales > Prolixibacteraceae > CAINVV01. Next base: position 15,886 of record JAMDDG010000265.1, read on the forward strand.
TAGGTATCATTGTTGACACTCAAAGAATGAACCTGACCAAAAAGCATTGGAAAGGTTTACTTTCAGCACTTTCAGGAATCGTTCATAAGCCCATAGAGGAGATTCATACCCGGGATTTTTACCCGGGGAATGGTCCCTGGAGAGAATTAAGTGGGGATCAAAGATCCAAAATTACAACAATAGTATTTAAATGGCTTCAAGATAGGAAGCACAATATTGTTTTTTCTGCTGTCAATAAAACCTTGTACCGACAGGAATTCCAGAATGATGAACGTTATGGCGATATTCATGATTTGTGGTGTTTCATGGCACTTCATCTTTCGTTGTCCGTTCAAAAATATCATCAATCAGAGAAGAAAAATAAGGGGCATACGGTATTGATCTTTGATAACGAAGAAACCTCTGCCTGCCATTTTGAACGATTAATCCTCAACCCACCTGCCTGGACTCATTCGTATTATGGAAAAACTAAAACCCAAGAACCATTTGACCAAATTGTAGATGCTCCGTACTTCGCAGATTCAAAATCTGTTGGCCTTCTTCAAGTCGCAGATTTCGTGAGTTATTTCATCCGTAGATATGTTGAAATTAAACAAGGGGCAATCCCTGAGAAATATGAAGGTGAAGAACAAAAGATGGAAGCTTGGATGGGGCTTATACGATCTCGGATAATTTCAAAAGCTATGATTTATCCAACTAAAGCAAGATGTGAATGTGCAGATTTGTTTTGGAAATACGGTCCTGATTGTTTGAAATGAAACAAGTTGAAACGAGATGACATGAGTAATAAAGAAGATCTAATTGTAAAAAAGATTGTTGATTTAGTTCTACAACTTTCACAAGAATTATCAAGAATTGAAGGAATTACTGCTCAAGATTTATTTCCTTTACTTCCTAATCGGGAAGCCAAGGCACCTTTTATTAATTCAAAACCAATTGCGAACCAAGTATTTAGAATCCTAAAATCCCAAAATGGGGAAATGTTATCAGATGAAGTAATCATGAGCCGATTAATTTGTGAAGTGGCAGGCCATCGATTACAAATACCGATCTCTGATGAGAATCTCGAAAAACTGGCACGAGAAAATACTGTGAAATTGCTTGACTATCATGCAACTAGGGACGTAGATATTCCCATCGTTTGTTTGAAAGTAGGCGACAAACCGATTGAATTTGGACCTATAACATTCATTGAACTAACACCAGAAGATTTTCAAACAGAATGGGGGCAAAGGCTATCTGATACATTTACGTATAAGATCGGTGGTCAACTTTTATCTTTTGCCAGGGTTAATGTACCTGGTGATTTATCCACGTCAATAAAAAATGCAACATCTATCGTGAGAGAAGGGTTATTAATACTTAGAGGAATATGTTTTCCAATTACACCAGATGAAACTAGCC